>NZ_BCQG01000072.1 GCF_001544315.1 Geobacillus jurassicus NBRC 107829 | reverse complement strand
CGGTGCCCTTGAGTGATGTCGGATACCTTCTTTCGCATGCGTTACAATTGGATATAGGCCAGCCGCTCGTTTGCTTCCTCGACGTCAAAGGCATCCGGGTCGAAATCGTCGCCTTTCATTTCGTACATCCAGTCGAGCCGTTCGCGCAGTTCTGGGTCGGTAAGGGAATCTTTGTTTGCGGCTGACTCGAGCAGTTCCAGATAGCCATAGACGCCGCCGCAATCCTCGGGAGGGCACGCCCGTTTTCCTTTCAGGCAAGTGGCGCGTTCTAGCGGTTTCGGGAGCGTCTCGATCTTTTCGACGGTGATGGTGTGGCGCCAGTAGTCGCCAAAATCGTACGTGTACTGAAATTTTTGTTTTTCTTTCTTGAGCCATTGTTCGATCGGAATGTGGCGCGCGTCTTCGAACATTTTCCCAAATCCGTAAAAGTCCCAGTCATCGGGAATGCCGATGACGATATCGCCGAAGTGGAATTCATATAAATGCGCTTGTTCCCATCCCATCGCTTCTTGGATGACCAAATGAAGCTGGTCAAACGTGGCGTGCCCGGGCACAAGGACGCGGCGCCAGATGGGCGGACGGATGCCGTTTAATGAAATTTTCAGCTGGTAGGCGGTTTTGGAGCGGCGCGGTTTCTTCGACGGTGAACTTTTGCTTTTTGTCGCTTCCACCCAACGACCGCGTGGGCGGGCAGGCTCCGTTGAACCGAGCTTCGTCATCAGTTCATCAATCAAATCCATGAGTTTTTTTTCTTCCATGAACATTGTTCTCCTTTTGGGTTTGTTTTTGTATACTTATAGTTTAACCTGTTTTTCCAAAAATCAAAATAATTGAAGCATCACGATCGCGGTCATCTTGCCTCCGGTCATCATGTATCGGAATGAGCCAGCCGATCGGGAAACGGTTGGAAATATGCATGCCGTATTGGTGCGTTGCTCCGTCGCTGGCACCATTTTGTCCGCTGTCGCACGAGGGGGCATTGTGCGGAAATGGGGCGTTCATTGTCGTTTTGTGGATGCGGCGGGGCCCGTTCTGTCGAGCGGTTTTCGCGGCTGGCAGACAGGAAATGGCCGATTGCGCGCGAACCATATAGTAGAATGAGAGAACGGGGAGGGAGCGCGCATGAGGCGGGGAGGATGGCTCGCCGCATCGTTTTGTCTGCTTTGTTTGCTTGCACTCCTTTGGCCGTCGGGAGCGAAAGGGGAAAATGGCACGAAAGAAACGAAGCGCTTGGCGGTCGTGATGGCGGATCGCGTCAACGTCCGCCAAGGACCGGGGGTGCCGTATCGGCCGATGGCGAACGTCCGCCGCGGCGAAGTATACCGGGTGGTGGATGTGAAAGACGGCTGGGTGAAAATTGAATGGGAGAACAATCGGACCGGGTGGATGGCCGAGCCGTACGCCGTCTTCGTGCAAAGCGCCGAGGTGGTGCAAGAAAATCGGCTCCGCCTGCGGCAGGAGCCGGGTGCGAAAGCCCGCATTCTCGGCCATTTGACGCAAGGGGAGACGGTGTGGGTGATTGGTGAAGAAGGAGGGTGGAAAAAAGTAGTGGCGGAAGATGCCGTCGGTTGGGTCGCCGCCTCGTATTTGGCGCCAGCTGAGAACCGCTCTGTTTCGCGGTCGGAAGGAGTGGTGGACGCCGATTCGCTCAACGTGCGGGCGGCGCCATCATTGGACGCAGAACGGATCGGGCGTCTGTTGCGCGGCGATCGCGTCAAGATTGTCGAAACAAAACAAGACTGGCATAAGATCATCGCCCGTTCGGGCCTGGCCGGCTGGGTGGCGGCTGATTACATCGGCGTGGAAAGTGAAAAGGCCGCCAAAAATCAAGAAGGGGCGGTGGACGCCTCCGTTCCGCCTTCTGTTATTCGCCTTGGCGGCCCGCAAAGCTACGTGAGCCGCTGGACGCCAGGCCCCGTTCAACCGTTGGCTGGAAAAACGATCGTTCTTGACGCCGGGCATGGCGGCAAAGACAGCGGGGCGCAAAGCGTCGATGGCATCAAGGAAAAGGAGTTGACGTTGGAAACCGTCAAGCTCTTGAAAAACAAGCTGCAGTCGTACGGCGCCCGCGTCGTGTTGACGAGGGATGGCGATGATTATGTGCCGCTGTCGGCGCGCGTCACCGCCGCCCGCTTGTATCAGGCGGATGCGTTTATCAGCCTGCATTACGACAGCGCCGCTGACCGGCAGGCGAGCGGCATTACGGTCTACTATTACGACCGGTTGGCGGATTATGGGTTGGCCCAGTCGTTCGAACAGCCGTTTTCGCAATTCGTCCTGCTTCCGTTCCGCGGCGTTGCGTTTGGCGACTATTATGTGCTGCGGGAGAACGAGCGGCCATCCGTGCTGCTCGAGCTCGGCTATTTAAGCAACCCGTCCGATGCCGGGACCGTTGCGGGCGATGGCTATCGGGAAGCGGTGACGACGGCAATGGTTCATGCCGTGCTTCGGTATTTTGAATGAGGTTCTGTTTCGCGGCGGACGCGTTATGGAAAGGAGCCGACTCAAAAGGCCGTCCGCATGCCTCGGTGAAACACATTCGTTCGATGCGGTATATATAAGTCAATGAAAGAGGGTGTCTCGCTGCATTTTGAGACACCCTCTTTTTCTATGACCGTGGCATGAACAGGGAATTGTTGAAAAAATTTATCATTCCAAACCGAGAAGACCCCCACTTCTACGCGTGAGCGTAAGTGGGGGATGAATCGGCATTCGCCATCACTCTCTCTCTTGCCTTCAACGAACAAAAGGTGTAAAATAGAAGATAGAACAAATGTTCTGTAAGGGGGAGGGAAGGTCATGCACAAAGCCTACCGCTTTCGGTTGTATCCCACCCGAACACAAGCGGAGCTCATCCACCAAACGATCGGGTGCTGCCGGTTTGTGTACAATCACTTTTTGTCCGAATGGAATCAGGCGTATGAAACAACAGGGGTGGGGCTTAGCTATAACGAGTGCTCCAAGCGGTTGACTGCGTTGAAGCAAACACTCCCGTGGCTGAAAGCGCCCGATTCGACCGCCTTGCAAAATGCATTGCAACAGTTGGCCGAGGCGTTTGATCGATTCTTCGATGGAATAGCGAATGCTCCCCGCTTTAAAAGCAAAAAACACCCGAACCAGTCGTACACCGCCCAGTGCAACTGCCCAAAGAAGGGGCGCCCATCGATCGAAGTGGACGGCCATCGGTTGAAACTCCCCAAGCTCGGATGGGTGGCGTTTGCCAAAAGCCGTGAGGTGGAAGGCCGCATTCTTTCGGCTACCATTCGCCGCAACCGAACGGGGAAGTATTTTGTTTCGATCCTCGTGGAAACGGACATTCCCTCATTGCCCCCAACGGACAAGCAAGTGGGCGTTGATTTGGGGTTGAAACATATGGTGGTTCTTTCCACTGGAGAGAAGGTCGAACACCCTCAGTATTGGCGCCGATACGAAGAAAAGCTGGCGTACTGGCAGCGGGTGATGGCCCGCCGGAAGCCGGGCGGTTCGAACTGGCGCAAAGCCCGCTTGAAAGTCGCCAAGCTTCATGAGAAAATCGCCAACTGCCGGAACGATTTCCTGCACAAACTGTCCACCCGCCTCATCCGCGAAAACCAAGTGGTGTGCGTGGAGGACTTGCGTGTGCAGAACATGCAGAAGAATCGCAAGTTGGCCAAACGCATTTCGGATTCCGCGTGGGGGCGCTTGCTTCGGATGCTCGAGTATAAAGCGAAATGGTACGGGCGGACGTTGGTTCGTGTCGGCCGCACGTTTCCATCGAGCCAATTGTGCTCGTGCTGCGGGCGCCGGCATGTTGAGGTGAAATCGCTCGACATCCGCGAGTGGGTGTGCCCGAACTGCGGAGCCGAACATGATCGGGACGAGAACGCCGCCCGAAATATTTTGCAGGAAGGGCTTCGTTTGCTGTCTTCGTAAGACAGCTGAACCGTGGGACGCACGGGGATGGCTTGGTGAACAGCCTGCCGCAGGGCGGGGGTTCCCAAGAATCTCCCACCTCGAAGCGCAAGCGTAGGTGGGAGAGCGTTCAACGTCTAGAAGGATGGTGAAAACTTGCCGTCTATTTGGCGATCGGGCTGTTTTTTGGCATTCCAAGAGCGGCGAGCGTCGCTTATGAAATCGGGGCGAAGCCGTTTTTCGCCGATGGCGGCGCGGCGCTCGGCAAGGCTTTGGATCGGACATCGGCCAACAAACGGAAGCACGCGGCGTAAATCAACCGGGAGGCGAGGGTCTCCCGGTTTTCGCTTTTGGACGGACAGAAACGGTGAAATTTGTGGGGTGATTCGCTATAATGAGGACAAGCGACGATAGCCGCAAAGGATCGAAAAGGTGTGATGAACGGTGAAAATCACGATCGCCGGGGCGGGGTATGTGGGGCTGGTGACCGCCGCCTGTCTGGCTGATAAAGGCCATGATGTCATATGCGTGGACGTGGATGAGGAAAAAATTCGCTTGTTAAATAAAGGGATCGTTCCGATTTATGAGCCGGGACTTGAACCGCTCATCGAACGAAACAGCGCCCGCCTTCGCTTTACGACCAACGATGTGGAAGCGTATCGGCGGGCGGAAGTCATCATGATCGCCGTCGGCACCCCGCCGCTTCCGGACGGTTCCGTGCATCTTGACGCTGTTTGGAAGGCGCTCGGCCGCGTCGTGCTGGCGGTGGAGCGCGACTGTCTCGTGGCGATCAAATCAACGGTGCCCGTCGGCACAGGGGATGAGGCCGCGCGCTTTGTAGCTGAAAACGGACGCCCTGGGGTGCGCATCGACATCGTTTCCAATCCGGAGTTTCTCTCACAAGGAACAGCCGTGCGCGATACGCTGCAGGCGCCGCGCATCGTGTTGGGGGTGGAATCGGAGCGCGCCGAGCGGGTGATGAAGGACCTGTACGCCCCGTTTGCCCTCCCGTACGTCGTGACGGACCGAAGAAGCGCAGAGATGATCAAATACGCCGCCAATGTGTTTTTGGCGCTGAAAATTTCCTACATCAACGAGATCGCCAACGTCTGTGAACTGGTCGGCGCTGATGTTCAGGCGGTGGCGGAAGCGATCGGCATGGACCCGCGCATTGGCCGCCGCTTTTTGCGCGCGGGCGTCGGCTATGGGGGCTCGTGCTTGCCGAAAGATGCGAAGGCGCTTTACGCGTTGGCTGCTTCCCATGGCTATTCGCTCAAAACCGTGTGGGCGGCGATGGACGTCAATGAGAAACAAAAGTGGAAGCTTCTCGACAAAGCGCGTCCGTATATCAGAGATTTTCGCAACCGGACTGTTGCCGTCCTTGGCGCCGCATTCAAGCCCGGCACGGACGATGTGCGCGAATCGCCGGCATTGGCGAACATCGAACGCCTGATCGCCGAAGGAGCGAACGTGCGCGTCTGGGACCCAGCTGCCCTCGGACATGTCGCCCGTTGCTTTGGCGATGCGGTTGTGTGTTGCGAGACGATCGAGGACGCCATTCGCGGCGCGGATGTTTGTCTCATTTTCACCGAATGGCCGGCCGTGCTGCAATTTGACCTTCACCGCTACAAGACGCTGATGAAAACGCCGATTGTGTTGGATGGGCGGAATTGCTACGACCCGAAGGCAGCCCAAGCCGCTGGCTTGATCTATGAGTCGATCGGACGTCCAGCCGGCTTGGGTCTGCGAGCGGGGGATGAGGTTGTTGATGTTCAGCGGCAGCCGTATCGGTGAGGGAATCGGCTGTGATTTGCTTCAGCCTTTATCGGAGACTAGCGTTGTGAAAAGAATTGTAAGCATGGCTGCTACATTGCATCGATGGACATTCATCAGTAAGATATGGTTAGCAGCGCTCACAAGATGCATGGCTGATGGACATGGACAAGCCGGGCCAAGATACAGAGGATAAGCGATTCATCCATAATGTCGTCGACCCCCAATCGTGCTAAAATCCCGGGGGATCGACGACATTTTTCTGATGAGCCTTGCCAGATCAAATGATAAATGATATTCATTAAATTTTCTGAACGTGTTATTCTGGATGCGAAACGGGATCAAAAGTGTTGATTTACAGGCACTTTTTGGTTTTTTATCGTACCTGCGAGGGATTGAAACTTACAACAAGGGCGGCATTAAAAGCGGTGACTGCCGGTTTTTATCGTACCTATGAGGGATCAAAACCATATCATGCAACAACCGAATGGCCGCTGAGTTCGACATGTTTTTACCTTGTAAAAAATTGAAAACGGAAACACGGAATTGCGGCATGCCGAAAACTTAAGGGAGACAAGAAGGAATTCGGCCGCGGGGAACGAATAGGATACGGTGAATTCGATACCGCAAGGAGGGAAAATGTGGCCAAGCCGCGAATCGACCACGACCGGTTGTTCAAGGAGCTGTTGTCGACGTTTTTCGAAGAGTTTTTGCTTCTCTTTTTTCCCGACGTGTACGAGCAAATCGACGTTCATCACCTCTCCTTCCTCTCAGAAGAAGTGTTTGCCGACATCACGGCCGGGGAGAAGCACCGTGTGGACTTGTTGGTAGAAACAAAGTTAAAAGGGGAAGACGGGCTGATCATCGTTCACGTGGAGCATCAAAGCTACACGCAGCGGACCTTCCCTGAGCGAATGTTCCTCTACTTCAGCCGCTTGTTTCCAAAATACCGCCGCCGCATTCTTCCGATCGCCGTCTTCAGCTATGACGAGCCTCGCGATGAACCTTCCTCATGGCGCATGCAGTTTCCGTTTTTGAAGGTTCTCGACTTCCGTTTTCTGACGGTGGAATTGCGCAAACTGCCGTGGCGGGAGTACATCCGCCATGACAACCCCGTCGCCGCCGCTTTGTTAAGCAAAATGGGGTATAATGAAGATGAGAAGGTCGAAGTGAAAAAGGAGTTTTTGCGCATGCTCGTCCGCCTCGAGCTTGACGAGGCGAAACAGCGGCTGTTGTTCGGCTTTTTTGAAACGTATTTGCGGTTGTCCGAAGAGGAGGAAACGAAACTGCGAAACGAGGTGAGCCAAATGGAGACGAAGGAAGCGAAACAAGTGATGGAGCTCATCATCTCATACGAACAGCGGGGAATGGAAAAGGGGATCCAACAAGGAGTCAAACAAGGGATCGAACAAGGAATCAAGCAGGGGCGTCAACAAGGGATTGAGGAAGGGAAGCTCGACGTTGTGAAGAGAATGCTGGCGAAAGGGTACGATGTCGAAACGATTCACGAACTGACCGGGCTGCCGGTTGAGAAGATTGAAAAGGTGAAGGGGTAAACCGCCTCTTCAACCTGACTTCCTATTGTCGTCGACCCCCAATCGTGCCAAAACCCCGGGGGATCGACGACAATTATTTGATGCGCTTGAACCTTACAGCCATCGAGGAAAAAAGGAATTGACAGAATTTTTGGGACGTGATATTCTAAAAACAGCCCCAGCTCAGAAAGCTTGATATAACAAGCTTTTTTGGGGTTTTTATCGTACCTATGAGGGATTGAAACTTCTACAAAGCGAAAACCCGGCGTACAAGCCTATCAGTTTTTATCGTACCTATGAGGGATTGAAACATTCGTTAATTTTAGCGAACAGATCCTCTTTCGGGATCGGGTTTTTATCGTACCTATGAGGGATTGAAACTTGCCGGTGTTCTCAAAGCATTTCCTGAGGTTAGTTTGTTTTTATCGTACCTATGAGGGATTGAAACGCTGTTGTTAAGAAGGAAGCTGACGAAGCAAAACGTTTTTATCGTACCTATGAGGGATTGAAACACCGCCGTCTTTTTTGGCGCCGGACACTCCGCCTGGAGTTTTTATCGTACCTATGAGGGATTGAAACCGGGATACAGAACTCACTCGTTCCGGGAACGAAAAAGTTTTTATCGTACCTATGAGGGATTGAAACCGTGATCGCTGCCGACTACGTATTTCCACCATTGACGTTTTTATCGTACCTATGAGGGATTGAAACCTGTGACAGTGAAGGAGGTTCCTGTCAAGCCGCTGAACGTTTTTATCGTACCTATGAGGGATTGAAACTGCTATCCGTGCGGAAACCCATTCGCACGGTCAAGTGTTTTTATCGTACCTATGAGGGATTGAAACAATCATAAATTGTTTCTATGTCGTTTGCGCTTTTCGTTTTTATCGTACCTATGAGGGATTGAAACCATCACATAACTTAACATATTGTGCATATCCATGAACGTTTTTATCGTACCTATGAGGGATTGAAACTCGACCGCTCCGCTTGAAATCTTTGGATTCGTGATTGTTTTTATCGTACCTATGAGGGATTGAAACTATCGTTGAAGACGGGGATCGTGCTTGGATCGAGTGTTTTTATCGTACCTATGAGGGATTGAAACATCGGCTGAATGTTAGCCGCACCGAACAGGTTAGCCGCGTTTTTATCGTACCTATGAGGGATTGAAACAAATTAAGGCCCAATCCGTACATGACAAGCAGCGTTGTTTTTATCGTACCTATGAGGGATTGAAACATCGAAGCGCAAAAACGAAGTGTACGTGCTGGATTGCGTTTTTATCGTACCTATGAGGGATTGAAACCACAATTTCCTCAATCAAGTCATTCAAAAACTCGAAAGTTTTTATCGTACCTATGAGGGATTGAAACAGCAGATTGCGACAAGCCAAAAAGACTTGGTGGATAGTTTTTATCGTACCTATGAGGGATTGAAACACTTTTGCTTCTGCTAACTTATTTGAAAATACAGATGTTTTTATCGTACCTATGAGGGATTGAAACATTGTTCCATCGTTTCTCTCCTCCTCTGCTTGTCCGTTTTTATCGTACCTATGAGGGATTGAAACACGGAAAGTCTAGCGGCGCTGTTTCGTGGCTCGACGATGTTTTTATCGTACCTATGAGGGATTGAAACCAATTCGAAATTTACGCGCCGTTAATGGTTGCCCGTGTTTTTATCGTACCTATGAGGGATTGAAACTTAAGAGAAGCGGCTGAAAAAGCTAGACGTACCGGTCGTTTTTATCGTACCTATGAGGGATTGAAACACGGAATCCCAAACGAACCGAATCAACCATAATACGTTTTTATCGTACCTATGAGGGATTGAAACCCAAGTACGAAAAGCCGAATGGTAACGTTTGTATTTCGTTTTTATCGTACCTATGAGGGATTGAAACATCGCCTTGTTAATCGCGAATCGCTTCGTCTTGCCGTTTTTATCGTACCTATGAGGGATTGAAACTCCCGAAAACAGCGCTCGCTATTATCGGCGACGCGAGTTTTTATCGTACCTATGAGGGATTGAAACGTTCCGCCGCGATCAAGCGCTTTTACAACACCGTCAAGGTTTTTATCGTACCTATGAGGGATTGAAACCAAATAGTAGTAAAAGCAATACGAAGCGGGAAAGAGAAGTTTTTATCGTACCTATGAGGGATTGAAACCGCTTAAGTCCGTATTGTTCTGCGATTCCTTTCGCAATGTTTTTATCGTACCTATGAGGGATTGAAACCGAACAAGCGTATAAAGCAATTTCTGACGCTCTTGCGTTTTTATCGTACCTATGAGGGATTGAAACTTCCGGATAATGAAACTGATATTCTTGACGAGTTCCGTTTTTATCGTACCTATGAGGGATTGAAACATATCATCCTGCTGGAGAAAGTCGTAGGTTTGAGCGTTTTTATCGTACCTATGAGGGATTGAAACTCTATTGAATTTACGGCGTACATTGCACTTGCTGTCGTTTTTATCGTACCTATGAGGGATTGAAACAACATAGTGGCGAGGAACATATTACAAACGTAGAAAAGTTTTTATCGTACCTATGAGGGATTGAAACCCCCTTGCCCTGCACTTTCTGCGCCTCCTAGAGCGTTTTTATCGTACCTATGAGGGATTGAAACACGTGAAATGGGAAGAACCGCGCGTGATCGGCGAGTGTTTTTATCGTACCTATGAGGGATTGAAACCTCGCCAAGATGTAGCAGAATTTGAGCGTGTTATGCGTTTTTATCGTACCTATGAGGGATTGAAACCATGGTGTCGAGAAGTTGAAGTTGACGCAAGTTGCGCGTTTTTATCGTACCTATGAGGGATTGAAACTAGAAGCGGCATAACACCCGACATGCGGATCAAATGTTTTTATCGTACCTATGAGGGATTGAAACACGGGATGTTATCAAATTGCACGCCTTTCACGCGAATGTTTTTATCGTACCTATGAGGGATTGAAACCATTCACGCGACAAAAGGAAGTCAGACGCCGATCATTCGTTTTTATCGTACCTATGAGGGATTGAAACCACTGCAAAAGACCGTGACACGTTCGTGCTGGGTAGTTTTTATCGTACCTATGAGGGATTGAAACATCGATCATCTCAACAATATCCAAAAATACTTCCATACGGTTTTTATCGTACCTATGAGGGATTGAAACTCGACGGGCCGGCTCGAAACCGACCCTGCGCGTGCGTTTTTATCGTACCTATGAGGGATTGAAACAAAATAATTATAAAAGCAACACGAAACGGCAAGGAAGTTTTTATCGTACCTATGAGGGATTGAAACTCTATCGCCTTGACCGCCTCACTCGTTCTGTTCTCGACTTGTACGTTTTTATCGTACCTATGAGGGATTGAAACGCTTTTCTGCCGCGCAGTCGCTGTCGTTTTGGTTCGGCCGGTTTTTATCGTACCTATGAGGGATTGAAACATTTTCAATGCTCGTTGAATCCTCTCCACATCTTTGTTTTTATCGTACCTATGAGGGATTGAAACTCTCACCGACCTCCAAAACACAAGGGGGGTAATCACGTTTTTATCGTACCTATGAGGGATTGAAACCTTTGTGTTTGGTGCGAACCATCGTCGCAATAAACGCTTTTATCATCTCGCACCGATTTATCCCCCACTTCCACGCGTGAGCGTAAGTGGGGGATGAATCGGTGTCTTTCCTCATCGATCTTCCTCTTGCATCAAAAGAACAAAAGTATAAGATAAATAAAAAAACATACGTTCCCTAAATTAGGAGGGAAGGCCATGCACAAAGCCTGCCGATTTCGGCTGTATCCCACCCGAAATCAAGCGGAGCTCATCCACCAAACGATCGGGTGTTGCCGGTTTGTGTACAATCACTTTTTGTCCGAATGGAATCAGGCGTATGAAACAACAGGGGTGGGGCTTAGCGATAACGGGTGCTCCAAGCGGTTGACCGCATTGAAGCAAACGCTCCCGTGGCTGCGGACGCTCGATTGGACCGCCTTGCAAAGCGCGCTGCAGCAGCTGGCCGAGGCGTTTGACCGGTTCTTCGATGGAACGGCGACTCCTCCCCGCTTCAAAAGCAAAGAGCATCCGAACCAATCGTACACCGCGCAGTAGAATCTCCCACCTCTAAGCGTAGGTGGGAGAGCGTTCAACGTAAACAACTTCGAGCGGCGCACATTGGTTTAAATCTTTGCGGCAGAGAGAGGGTAAGAGTTGGCGAAGATAACTGAAGAGATGAATCAGTATTCACGGCTGTGTCTGGGCAATACCGGTAATCCACTTCTGCCTTTCGTTTTAGGCAGGAGTTTTTTATTGTTATACAGTCGTTTTCTCATTTGATTTAAAGTATTTGAAAGTTTATTAAATATTTATTATATTCGAAACATGGATGGGATTCATTGGTGAATAATGGGCGGGGAGGAGGGGAATTGATTGGTTGGAGGAGAGAGACTTTGGCAGCGGCTCATGGAGCTTGGAGAGATCGGCAAGCAGCCGGGCGGTGGTATTACGCGCCTCTCGTTCACTGCTGAAGAGCGGAGGGCGAAAGACTTGGTCGCTTCCTACATGCGCGAAGCGGGGCTGTCCGTGTACGAAGACGCAGCGGGCAATTTGATCGGGAGGAAAGAAGGAACGAACCCAGAGGCTTCGGTTGTGCTTGTCGGTTCGCATTTGGATTCGGTCTACAATGGCGGGCGCTTTGACGGTCCGCTCGGGGTGTTGGCCGGCGTGGAAGTCGTTCAGACGATGAACGAGCAAGGGATTGTGACACATCACCCGATTGAGGTCGTGGCATTTACCGATGAAGAAGGAGCGCGTTTTCGTTTCGGCATGATCGGCAGCCGCGCGATGGCGGGGACATTGCCGCCTAAAGTGCTCGACTATCGTGATGCGGAAGGGATTTCCCTCGCCGTGGCGATGAAACAGGCGGGGCTTGACCCGAACCGCTTGCCGCAGGCAGCGCGAAAACCAGGAACGGTGAAAGCCTATGTCGAATTGCATATCGAACAAGGACGGGTGCTTGAGGAGACAGGGCTTCCAGTTGGCATCGTCACCGGCATCGCAGGGCTCGTCTGGGTGAAATTCACCATCGAAGGAAAGGCGGAACATGCGGGAGCGACACCGATGGCGTTGCGCCGCGATCCGATGGCGGCGGCTGCTCAAATCATCGCAGTCATTGAAGAGGAAGCGAGACGGACAGGGACAACAGTCGGGACTGTAGGGCAACTGTACGTCTTTCCAGGGGGCATTAATATCATTCCGGAACGAGTCGAATTTGTGCTCGATTTGCGTGATTTGAACGCAGAGGTGCGCGACCAAGTCTGGAAAGTCATCGCAACGCGGGCAGAGAAGATCGCCACGGAGCGGAATGTTCGCCTCACGATGGAGTTGCTGCAAGACATGCCGCCGGTGCTCTGTTCCGATGAGGTGAAGCGCGCGGCGGAGGCGGCGTGCCAAAAGCTTGGCTACTCGCCGTTTTGGCTGCCGAGCGGCGCAGCCCATGACGGCGTACAGTTGGCTCCGATTTGCCCGATCGGGATGATTTTTGTCCGCTCCCAAGACGGGGTGAGCCATAGTCCGTCGGAATGGAGCACGAAAGACGATTGTGCTGCCGGCACAGCTGTTCTATATCATACGGTGCGGCAGCTGGCCCAAGCGGAATAACGAAAAAAGAACAGGGGGAAACGTGATGACAAAGGAAGAGATCAAACGGCTCGTCGATGAAGTGAAAGCGGACGTCATCGCCTGGCGCCGCTATCTGCATGCCCATCCGGAATTGTCGTTCCAAGAGGAGAAAACGGCGCAGTTTGTGTACGAGACGCTGCAATCATTCGGCCATCTCGAGTTGTCGCGGCCGACGAAAACAAGCGTCATGGCGCGCCTCATCGGCCAACAGCCGGGCCGGGTCGTCGCCATTCGCGCGGATATGGATGCATTGCCGATTCAAGAGGAAAACACGTTTGAGTTTGCTTCAAAAAACCCGGGCGTCATGCACGCGTGCGGCCATGATGGCCATACGGCGATGCTTTTGGGAACGGCGAAAATTTTCTCCCAGCTGCGTGATCAAATCCGCGGTGAAATCCGCTTTTTGTTCCAACATGCGGAAGAACTGTTCCCCGGCGGGGCGGAAGAAATGGTGCAGGCCGGCGTCATGGACGGGGTGGACGTTGTCATCGGCACTCACCTTTGGTCGCCGCTTGAGCGCGGAAAAATCGGCATTGTGTATGGGCCGATGATGGCCGCACCCGACCGGTTTTTCATCCGCATCATCGGCAAAGGCGGCCACGGGGCGATGCCGCACCAAACGATCGATGCGATCGCCATCGGCGCCCAAGTCGTGACGAACTTGCAACATATCGTCTCACGCTACGTTGACCCGCTCGAGCCAGTCGTTCTGTCCGTGACGCAATTTGTCGCCGGTACGGCGCATAACGTCCTGCCTGGGGAGGTCGAAATTCAAGGGACGGTGCGGACGTTTGATGCGGAGCTGCGGCAGACGATCCCGCAATGGATGGAGCGCATTGTCAAAGGCATTACCGAAGCGCACGGCGCTTCGTACGAGTTTCAATTTGATTACGGCTACCGCCCGGTCGTCAACTACCATGAAGTGACCCGCGTCATCGAAGAAACAGCGCGCGAGCTGTTTGGCGATGAAGCCATCGCCCGCCTGAAGCCGAACATGGGCGGCGAGGATTTCTCGGCCTTCTTGCAAAAAGCGCCGGGCAGCTTTTTCTACGTCGGCGCTGGAAACAAAGAAAAAGGCATCGTTTACCCGCATCACCACCCACGCTTTACGATTGACGAGGATGCACTTGAGATTGGGGTGCAGCTGTTTGTCGGCGCCACATTGAAACTGTTGGCGGAAGCAGAGTAGGCGCTTCCGCTTTTTGTACGTCTTGAAGGCGGATTGATATTTTGCATGATCTCCTTCGGTTGCCAATCCACATGATTGGACTTGATGTAGCCCACATGAGTGGAAAAGAAATGAAGGAGGGCATGGGCTTTTCTGCCTTCCTGAATTTTTGGAGCCTCCATTCGATCAAGACGACAGGGCTAGGCGATTTTGACAATTTTCGTAACCGGTGCTTGGTTAGGGCTCTGACTATAAAGAGCGTTCACAAAATCACCGTCAAGTGTGGCGAAATAATCATAATGATAATATGTTGCGAGGGCATAGTGCAAGGCATCATATGCTTCGAGCTGCAAAAGCCGCATTTGAGCCAAGGCTAAATCTTGAATGTTGGCATCTGCCGTTAGGAATTCGATGTGGAAATTTTGTCTTATGACAGATAAAAATTCATTATATCGATCAATGGAATTGTTGTAAAAGACTTGTAACTTGTTG
>NZ_BCQG01000071.1 GCF_001544315.1 Geobacillus jurassicus NBRC 107829 | reverse complement strand
CACCGACTGTCGTCTTCAATACACTCAACGGCGACAGCAATGTCGCCTTTTTCAAACAGTTAAAAGACGCTGGCATCACACCGAAAGATGTGACGGTGATGTCCGTCAGCATCGCGGAAGAAGAAATCCGCGGGATTGGACCTGATGTGTTGGCCGGTCATTTGGCCGTGTGGAATTATTTCCAGACGACCGATACACCGGAGAATAAGGCATTTGTTCAAAAGTATAAAGAAAAGTACGGACAAGACCGCGTGACCGATGACCCGATTGAAGCGGCGTATACGGCCGTTCATTTATGGGCCGAAGCAGTGAAAAAAGCCGGTTCATTTGATGTTGATCAAGTGAAAAAAGCGGCTGCCGGCCTTGAATACAAGGCGCCGGAAGGAACGGTGAAAATTGACGGGGAAACGCAACATCTATGGAAAACGGTGCGCATTGGCGAAATCCAAGCGGACGGACAATTCAAAGAGTTATGGAATTCCGGCCAGCCGGTGAAGCCAGATCCGTATTTAAAGAGCTACCCATGGGCGAAAGGATTAAGTGAATAGCTCACTTGGAAGGAAGGGATTCCCTTCCTTCTCGCTCAACGGAAATGAGAGGGGGGATGGCGATGTTCATTGACCAATTATTCAACGGTCTGAGCGTCGGTTCGATTTTGCTGCTGATTGCCATTGGGTTGGCGATCACGTTCGGGCTGATGGGTGTGATCAATATGGCGCACGGTGAGCTGATGATGGTCGGCGCGTACACAACATATGTCATTCAACAATTATTTGCCCAATATGCGCCGCAATCAGCGGGGATGTACTTTGTCATTGCCGTTCCGTCGTCGTTTCTCATCGCCGCCCTGCTTGGCTGGGGGCTGGAAAAAAGTTTGATCCGCCATTTGTATCGTCGCCCTCTGGACAGTTTGTTGGCTACATGGGGGGTCAGTTTGATTTTGCAACAGACTGCCCGCCTCATCTTTGGGGCGCCCAACGTGGCGGTTGTGCCGCCAAGCTGGCTGGATGGCGGAATCCGCTTATTTGGAGCGGTGTTTCCGTATAAACGGTTGTTTATTCTCTGTCTTGTGTTGGTGATCGTTTTCTTTCTTTATATGTATTTAACGAAAACACGAGCTGGCCGACGCATTCAGGCTGTCACCATGAACCGGCCGATGGCGGCCTGTCTCGGCATTGCCACGCCAAAGGTCGATGCTTACTCGTTTGCGATCGGTTCAGGATTGGCGGGGGTGGCGGGATGTGCGTTGACCTTGCTTGGGCCGATCGGGCCGACGATCGGCACATACTATATTGTCGATGCTTTTATGGTCGTCATTTTAGGGGGAGTGGGAAAACTGGCCGGGACGCTGCTGGGAGCGTTTGGCCTAGGCTTAATCTCCACGTTTGTCGAATATTCCACAAGCGCCACCATCGCCAAAGTCATTGTGTTCGTTCTCATTATTGCGTTCTTGCAATGGAAACCGTCCGGTCTTCTTAGCTTGAGGACGCGGTCGCTCGATTGAGGGGAGGGAGCATAGTGAACAAACGTTGGGAATACTGGCTGTTTTTCGCCGCTTTGTTTCTTGCGCCATTTTATTTAACTGAGTTTCGCTTGTCTTTGCTCGGCAAATTTCTTTGCTTTGCCATCGTGGCGGTCGGCATTTCTCTCATTTGGGGATATACCGGCATTTTGAGCCTCGGCCATGGGGTGTATTTCGGATTGGGCGCTTATTGCATGGCGATGTATTTGAAGCTCGAAGCTTCGCGAGGGCATTTGCCTGATTTTATGGAATGGAGCGGCGTGCGCGAACTGCCGTGGTTTTGGAAGCCGTTTGCGCATCCTATCGTGGCTATCATAGCAGCGATCGTCTTGCCTACATTGCTGGCCGCGCTATTAAGCTATTTAACGTTTAAAAATCGGATTCAAGGCGTCTATTTTTCTCTCCTTTCCCAAGCGGTGGTCGTTGTGTTTGTTACGTTGTTTATCGGCAAGCAAGAATGGACGGGCGGAACGAACGGCTTGACCAATTTTTCGACCGTGTTCGGCTTTTCGTTATCATCGCCGCTCACGCAAATTGTCCTTTATTGGCTGACAGCAGCTGTTCTTGCCCTCATTTTCGTTATGACGCGCCGTCTAACGACTGGTCGGCTAGGAAAAGTGCTCATTGCCATTCGCGACGCCGAAAATCGGGTTCGTTTTTTAGGGTTTAATCCGACCGTCTATAAAGTGTTTGTGTATAGTTTGTCAGCAGCCTTTGCCGGGGTGGCAGGCGCATTGTTTGTCCTGCAAGTCGGGCTCATTTCCCCGGAGATGATGGGGATTATTCCTTCAATCGAAATGGTGTTATGGGCCGCTGTCGGCGGACGTCACTCACTCATGGGTGCTATCATTGGCGCGATCGTCATGAACACGGCGAAAAGTTTTTTGAGTGAAAATTATCCAGATCTATGGCTGCTTTTCTTAGGCGCGTTGTTTGTCGTTGTCGTGTTATTCGTTCCAAAAGGATTGGCGGGCATTTATGAATCGCTCGCTGCCGTTCGCATCAAAGGAAAAAGGGGGCATGAACGTGAAGCCCGTGTTGATGTGTCGTGACGTCGTCGTTGACTTCGATGGATTTCGCGCTTTACAAGGCGTCGATCTCGCGGTTTACCCCCATGAAGTGCGATTTTTGATCGGTCCGAACGGAGCGGGAAAAACGACGCTGCTCGATGTCATTTGCGGGCGGACGAGAGCGACGGACGGGCGGGTGCTGTTTTTCTCCCATGACATCACGCAACGGCCGGAATACGAGATCGTGCAAATAGGGATCGCCCGGAAGTTTCAAAGCCCTTCCATTTTTCCGTTTTTGACGGTATGGGAAAATATGGAGTTAGCCATGCGACAAGATCGGCGTCTGCGTTCCGTTTTGCGGGCGAAGTTGACCGGAGAAGAGAAAGAGATGATGGCAGCACAGCTAGAGAGAATTGGATTGCTTGATGAACGTCATCGCTTAGCGGGCTCGCTGTCTCATGGCCAAAAGCAGTGGTTGGAAATCGGCATGCAGCTCATTCAGCGTCCGCAGCTCCTCCTATTGGATGAGCCGATCGCCGGCATGAGTGCGGCGGAGCGGGAGCGCACGGGGGAATGGCTCCATGAAATGGCCGAACATTGTGCGGTCATTATTGTGGAGCATGATATGGACTTTGTCCGCCGCTATTCAAAACAAGTGACAGTCATGCATGAAGGAAAAGTATTGTGCGAAGGATCGATGGATGAAGTGCAGCAAAACGAACAAGTCATCGATGTGTACCTTGGAAGGGGGAAAAACGCGTGCTGCGCCTCCGGGATGTAACGGCTGGCTATGACGGAAGTGTGGTGCTCGATCATGTTTACATGGATGTTCCTCTTGGCCGGGTGACGGCGGTGTTGGGCAGAAACGGGGTTGGAAAAACGACGTTGATGAAAACGATCATCGGGTTGATTCGCCCGATGTCAGGCGTCATCGAATGGGAGGGGGAAGATATCACGCGATGGCCGCCGGAGCGGCGGGCGCGAGCGGGGATCGGCTATGTGCCGCAAGGGAGGGAAATTTTTTCTGCGTTGACGGTGGAGGAAAATATTCTTCTCGGGCTGGAAGCGCAGGCCGAAAAAGTCCGTCCCCAGCCGACCCTTGATGAAATGTACGCGCTGTTCCCGATTTTAAAAGAGATGCGCCAGCGGAAAGGAGGGGATTTAAGCGGCGGACAGCAGCAACAGCTGGCCATTGCCCGTGCGTTGGCCGGCCGGCCGAAACTGCTGCTGCTTGATGAACCGATGGAAGGCATTCAGCCCTCGATCGTTGCGTTGATTCATGATGCGATTATGAAAATCGCCGAAGAAAAGCAGGTTGGCATCATATTGGTCGAACATAACGTGGAACTGGCGTTTGCTTGTGCCGATCATTTCTATATTTTCGACCGCGGCGCTGTCGTGGCGAAAGGGGATGTCGATGGCGCTGATCTGGATCATATTCAATCGTTTCTTGCGGTTTAAGCAACAGGCGGATTTGGTGAAGTTTCGCGTTGGCAAATGAGATATTTCGCTAAAAGAACGGTTATAAGCGTCTTTCTCAAAAGAGCGAACATGATAAAAACCGCCCATTTTTCGTATGAGCAAGTTTATCATGTTTTGCTCGCAATGTAATGAGTGAAGAATGTCCAACTCGGTGTAGAAGGAGGGAGGAACGATTGAAGCTGACTCCGCGTGAACAGGAAAAGTTGTTGATTGTCGTTGCCGCCGATTTGGCGCGCCGCCGGAAAGAGCGGGGCTTGAAGCTAAATTATCCGGAAGCGGTGGCGCTCATTACGTATGAACTGATGGAAGGAGCCCGCGACGGGCGGACGGTGGCGGAGTTGATGCAATACGGCGCAACGATTTTGACGCGCGATGATGTGATGGAAGGCGTCGCTGACATGATCGACGAGATTCAAGTCGAGGCGACGTTTCCGGACGGCACGAAACTCGTCACTGTCCACCAGCCGATCCGGTCATAAAACGATGGATCAGCAGCCTCGCGGTGGCGACGGTTCGTATAAGCAAGGTGCAAAAACGAGGAAAGAGGTGCCAACATGATTCCCGGAGAATACCGATTGCGCGACGAACCGATTGTGTGCAATCGACAAAAATCGGTCACGAAACTGACGGTTGTAAACCGCGGCGACCGCCCGGTGCAGGTCGGTTCCCATTTTCACTTTTTTGAAGTCAACTCGTTTCTTGAATTTGACCGGCAGGCGGCGTACGGAAAACATTTGAACATCCCAGCCGGGACAGCGGTCCGTTTTGAACCCGGGGATGCGAAGCAAGTGGAGCTCGTCCCGTTCTCCGGCGAGCGCCGGGTGTACGGATTAAACAATATGGTCAACGGTCCGCTTGATGGCAACGGGAAGGAGGGAGTAAGAGAATGAGTTTTTCCATGTCAAGACGGCAATACGCGGATATGTTTGGGCCGACGACCGGGGACTGCATCCGGTTGGCGGACACCGACTTATGGATTGAAATTGAGCATGACTATACCGTTTACGGCGATGAAGTGAAATTCGGCGGCGGGAAGGTGATTCGCGACGGGATGGGGCAACATCCGCTCGCTGTCCGCGACGAAGCGGTCGATTTAGTGCTGACGAACGCTGTCATCGTCGACTATACCGGCATTTACAAAGCCGATATCGGGGTCAAAGATGGGAAAATCGCCGCCATCGGCAAGGCCGGGAACCCGCTGTTAATGGACGGCGTCAATATCGTCATCGGCGCCTCAACGGAAGTGATCGCGGCCGAAGGGAAAATCGTGACAGCCGGCGGGGTCGACGCCCATATCCATTTCATTTGCCCGCAGCAAATCGAAACCGCCCTATCATCAGGCATTACGACGATGATCGGCGGCGGGACCGGACCGGCGACCGGAACGAATGCCACAACGTGCACGCCGGGAGAGTGGAACATTTACCGGATGCTTGAAGCCGCCGAAGCGTTCCCGATGAATATCGGTTTTTTAGGAAAAGGCAACGCGTCAGCGAAAGAGCCGATCGCGGAGCAAGTGCGCGCCGGAGCGGTTGGACTCAAGCTTCATGAAGACTGGGGAACGACGGCGGCAGCGATTGATGCGTGCTTGCAAGTGGCTGATGAGTACGATGTGCAAGTCGCCATTCATACCGATACGTTGAATGAAGGTGGGTTTGTCGAGCATACACTGAAGGCCATTAACGGGCGCGTCATCCATACATACCATACGGAAGGGGCGGGAGGCGGACATGCGCCCGATATTATGAAAGTCGCCAGCTTCCCGAACATTTTGCCTTCTTCCACGAACCCGACGCGGCCGTATACGAAAAACACGCTCGATGAGCATTTAGATATGTTAATGGTGTGCCATCATTTAGATCCGTCCGTTCCTGAAGACATTGCCTTTGCCGATTCGCGCATCCGCAAAGAAACGATTGCGGCGGAAGACATTTTGCATGATATCGGCGCCTTCAGCATGATCAGCTCTGATTCGCAAGCGATGGGACGGGTCGGTGAAGTCATTTTGCGCACGTGGCAAACGGCCGACAAAATGAAAAAACAGTTTGGCCGCTTGCCGGAGGAAACGGGGCGGGGCGATAATGTCCGCGTCAAACGGTATGTAGCCAAATATACGATCAACCCGGCTATCACTCATGGCATCGCGGAGTATGTCGGGTCAGTCGAAGTCGGAAAATTCGCGGATTTGGTCGTTTGGCATCCCGCTTTTTTCGGGGTCAAGCCCGAACTCGTGATTAAGGGCGGGATGATCGCCTACAGTGTGATGGGCGATCCGAACGCCAGCATTCCGACGCCGCAGCCTGCGCTGTACCGTCCAATGTTTGCCAGCTATGGCGCCGCCGTCGCGAAAACGTCCATTACGTTTTTGTCCAAAGCAGCGTTCGAACGCGGCGTCCCTGACAAACTGCGATTGCACAAAATCGTCAAACCGGTTGGAAACATTCGCTCGTTGACTAAACACGATATGGTGTTCAACAACGCCATGCCTCAAATCGATGTCGATCCGCAGACGTATGAAGTGAAGGTCGACGGGCGGCTCATTACGTGCGAACCGGCTGAAGTCGTGGCCATGGCGCAGCGATATTTTCTTTTTTGAGGTGATGATGGTGATTATTGAAACGATTGTCGGCAACATTCGAACTCTTTCTTCTCTCCCGCCGCACATCGAACGGGTGTACATGCCAAGCGACGATTTAGTGAAACGCATCCAGCGGGTCGTGACCGACCACGGGCGGGAGATTGGCATTCGCTTGAAAGAAGCAAAAGAATTGGTAGACGGAGATGTGTTATGGATGGATGACAACAATGCGATTGTGGTGTCCGTTCTTCCGGATGACTTGCTTGTCATCCAGCCGGTTTCCATGAAACAAATGGGGGAGATCGCCCATCAGCTCGGCAACCGCCACTTGCCAGCCCAATTTGAGGAAGGGGAAATGCTCGTCCAATACGACTATTTAGTCGAAGAGCTGCTCAAACAGCTGCACATCCCGTACAAGCGGGAAAAACGGAAAGTGAAACAAGCGTTCCGCCATATCGGGCATCGCCATGACTGACCAACAGCTGCTGTGGCTGCTGCAGCTCTCCGATTCCAATTTTCCGTCAGGAGCGTTTTCCCATTCCTTTGGGTTTGAAACTTATATGTACCATGAACAAATTCGTGATGCCAAAACGTTTGGCGACGCGCTCGTCGTGTATATCCAAACCCAGCTGACGTATACGGACGGATTGGCGTGCCGGATCGCTTATGAGCAGTTGGAAGCCGACCGTATGGAAGGACTGAAGCGGCTGAACGAGACGCTGTTCGCCCTCAGTCTGGCAAAAGAAACGCGAGAAGGAACACGAATGATGGGCGAGCGCTTATGGAAACTGTGCCGCGACATTTACGGAGTCGATGAATTGGATGAGATCGTGCAAACGACGCGGTCCATTCATCCGACCATTGTGTTTGCGGCGGTTGGCCGCAAAATCGAAGCGTCGAAACGAACGACCGTGTTGACATATTTGTTTACCGCCGTGCAAACGATGGTGCAAAACGCGGTTCGCGGCATTCCGCTCGGCCAGACCGACGGGCAAAAGCTGCTCGTCATCGTGCAGCCATATCTGATTCATGCCGCGAGCATCATCGAGACGCTCGACGAAGAGGAGCTCGGGGCGGCAGCCGTCGGCTTGGAAATCGCGCAAATGCAGCATGAACGCCTCCCGGTCCGCTTGTTTATGTCGTAATAATGTTGGCAAACAAAAAAGCGCCTATTTGGCTTTGGATGAAAAACAAAGAAGGAGGAATGTCATGATGGAACCTGTACGAATCGGCATCGGCGGCCCGGTCGGCGCCGGCAAAACGATGCTCGTCGAGAAGCTGACACGGGCGATGCATCGCCGCTTTAGCATTGCCGTCATCACGAATGATATTTATACAAAGGAAGACGCCCAGTTTTTAATCAAACATAGCGTCTTGCCAGAAGACCGGATTATCGGCGTTGAGACGGGCGGATGTCCGCATACGGCCATTCGCGAAGATGCATCAATGAATTTTGCGGCCATTGATGAACTGAAACGGCGCCATCCGGATGTTGAGCTCATTTTTATCGAGAGCGGCGGCGATAACTTGGCGGCGACCTTCAGCCCGGAGTTGGTCGATTTCTCCATTTATGTCATCGACGTCGCCCAAGGGGAGAAAATTCCGCGCAAAGGCGGGCAAGGGATGATTAAGTCGGATTTGCTCGTGATTAATAAAATCGATCTTGCCCCTTACGTCGGCGCCAGCCTGGAAGTGATGGAGCGGGACGCCAAAGCGGCGCGCGGGGCGAAACCGGTCATTTTTACGAATTTAAAAGAAGAAATCGGGCTTTTTGACGTTGTGGATTGGATCGAAAAACAGGTGCTGCTGGCAGGGCTGGAAGAATGAGCTGGACAGGGCGTTTGCAATGTACAGCGGCCTTCAAAAACGGCCGCACCGTCATTTTGGACAGCTATGGCGAAGGGGCGCTGAAACTGATGCGTCCTGTTTACCTCGACCCGGCTCATCCGACATTATATGTTGTCCACGTCGGCGGCGGGTATGTCGATGGCGATTTCTATCAGATGGAGATGACGCTGCAGCCTGATGCCAGGCTGATGGTGACGACACAATCGGCGGCAAAAATTTACAAGACACCTTCAACCCCGGTGCGGCAATATACGCGGTTTTCACTCGGAGAGCGGAGCGTTCTCGAGTGTTTTCCCGACCCGACGATCGCCTATGAGCATGCGCGCTTTTATCAAGAAACGATGGTGTACATCACGCCAAGCTCCACGTTCGTTTATGGCGAAATCATCACGCCTGGATGGTCGGAAAGCGGCGAGCTGTTCCGCTATGATTGGATTCGCTCGAAACTGAAGGTGTATCAAGACGAGGCGCTCGTTCTGTTTGATCATCTGTACTTGGATTCGCGGCAGCACTTAACGAGCATGCTGCAGCTTGGCGGCTATACGCATGTCGGATCATTGGTGGCTCTTTCTCCGTTCATCACAAAGGAAGTGTTAGAACAGTTCAACAAATTCATGGAAGAGATGCCGCAAGAGGTTCGCTGCGGTTTTTCAGCGGCAGCCGTTCCAGGCTTTTCTGTACGTATATTGGCGTATGAAACATCGGCCATCGAAGCGATATTTCAACGCGTCCAACAGTTTATTCGCCAACAATGCGGTGAGGAAGCGCTGGTCTGTTGGCGGAAATATTAATGACAAGGGAGAGGAATGGGACAATGGGAGCGATATGGCCTGTACTCTTGTTTGGATTGTTGCTAGGAATGAAGCATGCGACGGAACCGGATCATGTGATTGCTGTTTCCACGATCGCCAGTCGGACGAAAAAGCTCTCTCTTTCGTCACTGGCCGGCATGTTTTGGGGAATCGGCCATACGTTGACGCTGCTTGTCGTCGGGATGGTGATCATCGCGTTTGAACAGCGTATTCCGGAACGGATAGCGTCTTACCTTGAAATGGCCGTCGGCATCATGATCATTGTCTTAGGAGTCTTTAGTTTTCGTTCGATGTTGAAAGTCGGTCATCATCATAGCCATGACATTCGTCATGTGCATATGAAGTCGACTTTGATTGGCATTGTCCACGGTTTAGCCGGCAGCGCCGGGATGGTGCTGTTGACGGCAGCGACAGTAAAAGGAGTGTGGATGGCTCTTGCTTTTATGTTGATTTTTGGCGTTGGCACCGTCATTGGCATGATGCTGTTCACGACGTTTCTCGGGATTCCGTTCGTTTGGATGAAAGCGAGACAGCAAGCCATGAACCAATGGATGGTCAAAGCTGTTTCTCTGATTAGTATTGGTTATGGAGTGTATTATATCGCCCATATTGCAGCGGAAATGTAGGGAAAAAGCAGCGCGCCCAACGGCAGCTGCTTTTTGCAATCATGCTGCTTAAGCATTTAGACAAGCGATTTCACAAGCAACAGTTCATCCCGGATCGGAATGCCGTCAGGGCTCATAAGTGGAATGCTTGGTTTGACTTGCCTAGCCTTGTCCACCGCGTTCGGAAAGACGCCAATGATTTGGTAGCCGCGCTTTTGATAGAAACGAAGGGCATGCAAGTTGTCGTTCGTTGTAATGAGCTGAACAGTGGTGCACCCTTGTTGTCTCGCCCATGTCTCCGCCTCATGCAAAAGGGCGCTGCCGACGCCGCGGTTTTCCATTATGCTGTCTAGCGAGATGATCTCGCATTCGTTTCCGCGAATGAGGAACGTAATGAGCCCGACGATCCGCTGTCCATTCTCGACAGCCGCAAATCCATCCAGTTCGCTGCAGTTATAGATGCCGGTCGAGACAACCATTTGCGGGCTTCCCCAATGGTTGGTGAAAAACTGGTGGACGATGGCGCGGTCCAACTGTTTGGTTGGAACGATGTTCAAGGCGATCCTCCTCCTTTGTACAGATGATGATTTTTGATCACCCCAAATGAATAAGACTTTCACTTCCGTGCGTGAGTGTAACCGGGGATGTCCACATCCGTCCTCCTCTTGTGTCAAAGGGCGGAGTCTTTTTGCATCATGGCTCGTTGAAACGATTGAAAAACAGCGAAGGAAATGAATGTTAGCACGATCCCTGTCGTATACGGTAAACTGGACTTTAATGTAAACAACCAGCCGGCCATCGCCGGACCGCCAATGCGGCCGAGCGAATCGAACGATGATAAGACGCCTGTTGCGCTTCCTTGTCCATCGGTCGTATGTTTTGTTAACAAGGCGGATACGCACGGGCGAATGACGCCGTTGCCGATGCCGAAAATTGTTAAATAGAGCGCGGCTGTCCAAAAGTCATGGATGAATAAAATAAGTGTAAAGCCGAGCGCTGATAAAAACAGTCCGCCGCGAATGACGGTTCCTTCACCGAATAATTGAATCAGTTTTCCAAGCATTCCTCCTTGGACGATGGCCCCTGCAAGCCCCATCATCATAAAAATGCAGCCAAGTTCCGTCGATGAAAGCCCTGCCCGTTCAGCGGCAAAATAAGCAAACGTCGCTTCAAGTCCGGCAAGGGAAAACGTCACCATGAACTGCAACACGTATAGACGGGCTAGAGGACTTTGGAGGGCGGTCGTGAGCGATGGTCGTTTCGTTTGCGTGTTCGATCGTTTTTCTTTTGGAAGCGATTCATGTAAGAAACAGAAGACGAATATAGCAGTCAGGAGCGCTAAACTGCCCGCGATCCAAAACGGAGCGGTTAAGCTCGTTTTCGAGAACACGCCGCCGATCCCCGGTCCGAAAATAAATCCAAGCCCAACGGCCGCCCCAATGATGCCCATCCCCTTGCCGCGGTTTTCTTCGGTCGTCACATCTGCGACGTATGCCATGGCGGTCGGCATCGTGGCGGCAGATAAAAACCCCCCGATGATGCGAGCGGCAAACAACATCCAAAGTTTTGTTGCGACGGCGAGTAAGAAAAACGAAAGTGCTAAGCCAGAAATGCCGATGAGCAACATCGGCTTTCGTCCATATTGGTCCGATAGTTTCCCCCACATCGGCGCAAATAAAAATTGCATGAAAGAATATACGGCCATCAACCAGCCGAGCTGTGTTGGGGTAGCGCCGATTTTTTCTGCGTAAAACGGAAGGACGGGGATAATAATGCCGAACCCAACCATGACGAAAAACATCACAAGAAATAAAAGCGGCAAATAACGCCGATCGCTCATGATCACCATCTCCGCTATGTAGTTTGCATCTTTATCGTAATGGAAACAAGCTCATTTTTCAAAGATGTAAACGCATTGACAATGGAAAAAGTTTTCGCGAAACTGAAAAGGGATGAATGATGGCAACGTCAAAAGTTCTATAAACATTCCAAATGAGTATCGTGAGGCATTCATAGGATCGAATTCGCCCCTGACCAGCAACCGCAAAAAAGAGGCGAAAGAGTTGTCAAGGGAGACGGGGACAAACAAAGAATTAAGGAGGAAGCCATATCGTGTCCGGAAAAACCATACAAGAGTGGGGAAGAGAGTTTCCATTATTGAAAAACATCATGGCAACGGAAGAGGTATTTTGGCGCAATCCAAAATATCGCGCGTTTGAGCAAGCGGTGCGAACGATTTCTTTAGGCGAACGCGATGTCAAGGAGGCGGAAGAGCGATTGCGCCGCTTTGCCCCTTATATCGCAAAAGTGTTTCCAGAGACGCGAAACACAAATGGAATCATTGAATCTCCTTTGGTGCGGATTCCGAACATGCAACGGCGTTTGGAAAAGATGTTTCAGACAAACATCGAGGGGGAGCTGCTGCTAAAATGCGACAGCCATCTTCCCATCTCCGGGTCGATCAAAGCGAGAGGGGGCATTTACGAAGTCTTGAAACACGCGGAAGATCTTGCGCTCGCAAACGGTATGATCGCCATAGGAGACGACTATGCGGTCATGGCCAGCGAAGAATTCCGGCAGTTCTTTTCCCGCTATTCGCTTGTCGTCGGTTCGACAGGAAATTTAGGCTTGAGCATCGGCATCATCGGGGCGCAGCTTGGGTTCAACGTCACCGTTCATATGTCAGTCGATGCCAAACAATGGAAAAAAGACCTGTTGCGAAGCAAAGGGGTCACCGTCATCGAACATCTCACTGATTACAACAAAGTGGTGGAAGAGGCGCGAAGACAGTCGGCACAGGATCCGACCTCGTATTTTATTGATGACGAAAATTCGATCCATCTGTTTTTAGGCTATGCGGTGGCGGCGTCGAGGCTGAAACAGCAATTAGAGGATATGAACATCGTCGTCGATGAGGACCATCCACTGTTTGTGTATCTTCCTTGCGGCGTTGGCGGCGGTCCGGGCGGAGTAACCTTTGGCCTGAAACTCGTGTATGGGGATCATGTGCATTGCTTTTTCGCTGAACCGACGCATTCGCCTTGCATGCTGCTTGGGTTGATGACAGGACAGCACGACCGCGTGTCGGTGCAAGAGTTTGGCCTCGACAACAAGACCGAAGCGGACGGATTGGCAGTGGGACGGCCTTCGGGATTTGTCGGGAAAATGTTAGAACACGTCATCAGCGGCGTATACACGGTGGATGATCAAACGCTTTACCGCTTGCTCGCGGCCATGGTCGATACAGAGAATATCCGTTTAGAGCCATCCGCATTGGCAGGGGTGGCGGGGCCTGTTTGGCTGTTTCGTGATTTGGCGGGACAAACGTATTTAGAGGAAAACGATTTGAAAGAAAAAATGAAAAACGCCACCCATATTGGCTGGGCGACGGGCGGAAGCATGGTGCCAAAGGATGTGATGGACGGTTATTATAGGGAAGGGGAACGGATTGAAAAAGAGTTGGGAGACTGTTTTCCTCAAGGATGATGAGCAGGCGGCAGAGGAAATGAGGAACTCGCCAGAACGTCTTGATGGCGGGACCGTCATTGCAATCGGCGACAATGGGGTCATCGCCTCAGGCACGGTTGTGATGAAAGATGTTCCGGCCAATGCGGTAGTTAGCGGAAGCCCGGCGAAAATCATCAAATGAACCGGGTGGTGAAAACGCAGCTTGATCAGACCAAAAACGCCCCGCACCTAAAGAAAAGGACGGGCGTTTGGTTGTTGCCGCTCTTCTTCATTCTCCCCATTGCACCGCCACCGCCCGAACGGGCGAACCGTCGCCTCCGGGCAAGGAAAGCGGCAGGGCGATGATGTACGGGTCATCAAAATCGATTTGCTCGAAGTTCGCAAAATTTTCCCCGATCACCCCGTTGGCGCCAAGAATGAGTTCATGGGCGCGGAACGAAGAGCCGTCGGGCGGATCGATGTTGAGCGCGTCGATGAAAAACGTGCGGACGCCGCGTTCAAGCATCGCTTCAATCACATCCGGCGCAACGTACGGATGGCGGAAATACCGCTCCGTTCCGGTATAGCGCGACCAACCGGTGTGAAAAAGAACGATCGTCCCTGGCGACAGCTTCGGGATATACGGGGCGGCATCGGCCATCGTCACCGCCTCGCCTTCCGCTTTTCCCGTTGCGTCGATCACGAGCCCGCGGCCGAGAAAATAGGCAAGCGGCACTTCATCCAACCGCCATCCGTGCTCGCAAAAATGGAACGGCGCATCGACGTGGGTGCCGCTGTGCGAACCGAGCACCAAGCGGCTGACGTGATAGCCGTCCCGAGCGAACGTCGCCGCCGGTTCGATGTGCGGCTTCGGGTCGCCGGGGTAAATCGGGGTGTGGGGCGTGAGCGGCATGGACAAATCAATGATTTTTTTGATGTTCATTTCTCCTTCACCACCCATGCTTGATAAACATCTGTCCGTCGTTCGTCCATCATGGTTTGACACTCCACACGCCTAAAGGGCGTGGGATTCTTGGGTCGTTCGCGTCCTCATCCATTTCTGGTTCAGACAACGCCCAAGTTTAGGGGTGTGTCATCACCCCGTCCCATCGGGTTAAGATGTACCCCAATGGGCGGCGCACCTGTGACCAGTGCGCTAGGTTAGGCGGCGAAGCCCGAAATCGCTTTGGCGATGTTGATCGCGCCATTCAAGTCGGCGTGGATGGTGTATCCGCACTTTTGGCATCGGAAGTGGATGCCGTTTCGGTTCGCTTTCTCCCGATGCCCGCATCGGCATGTTTGACTTGTGTAGGTCGGATTCACCCACTCGACCCGAATGCCCGCCATTTCCGCCTTATAGGCAATCATCGTTTGCAGTTGATGGAACACCCATGAATGAAGATTTCGTCCTGCTTCTTTGGCCGATGCTGTCCGTTTCCGAATCCCCGCCAAATCTTCCATCCGAATCACGCCAACACCGTTGGCAAGGGCAAAACGGACGATTTGACGGCTGATTTTATGGTTCATATCCTTCATCCAGCGGGACTCTTTACGGCCGATTTTGCGAATCATATGGAGCTTCTTCGCTTTGCCCAACGTTCGCCGCAAAGCCGCATATCGCCGGCGCACAAAGGCGCATTGGCTCCCTTTGAAAAACCACGATTTCGTTCCCACGCTGGCAACGGCGATATAGCGAAGCCCAACGTCAACCCCCATCACCTTTGTTTCGTGCCGCGGCTTGACTTCAAATGCGACCGCGATCGCCAAGCACCATTTCTTTCGCTTTTTGTAGAGCTTGGCCGCCCCTTGTTTGGCGGTTCCATGGATCAGCCGATCCAGCCATGCTTCTTGATAGGG
>NZ_BCQG01000070.1 GCF_001544315.1 Geobacillus jurassicus NBRC 107829 | reverse complement strand
CATGGATGGGTTCGTCCTATTGTACCAGCCGATTGTCGATGTACGGACAAAAGCCGTTTCCGCTATGGAAACGCTCATTCGTTGGCATCACCCCACCGAAGGCGTTGTGCCGCCAGGGGATTTTATTCCGCTCGCCGAGGAAACGGGTCTCATTATTCCCATCGGCGAATGGACGATCCAACAGGCCTGCCGGCAGCACGAACGTTGGCGTCGGCAAGGATTCGCGCCGATTCGAATGGCTGTCAACATTTCCGTCAAAGAGCTGCACCATCCGCAATTCGCCGCCCGCGTGGAAGCCATTTTGGCGGAGACGAATATGAAACCATCGTGGTTGGAACTTGAAATTACAGAAACGATCGCCATTTATCAAGAAACGACCGTTTTGGCCAATTTGCGCCGGTTGAAAGAGATGGGGGTGCGCCTGTCCATTGATGATTTCGGCACTGGCTATTCCTCGCTCGCCTATTTGAAACAATTGAACATTGACACCGTGAAAATCGACCGTACCTTCATCGCAGATTGCCCCCATTCGCACTATGGCAGCATCATCACAAGCACAATCATCTCCCTCGGCCATCATCTTGGCATGAACGTCATCGCCGAAGGAGTAGAGCGTGAGGAACAGCTCGAGTACTTAAGGAAAAAAGGTTGCCACGAGGCGCAAGGCTACTTGTTCCGGCCCCCCATGCCGGCAGATGAAGCAGTCGGCCTGCTTGCACGCAGCATCGAGCGAAGGACGTAAAAACGCGGATGCCCGTCATCCAGGGCATCCGCGTTTTTCTAATAAATCATTAATCATTTAAACGCCATCGCCGCCCGTACTGCTTTTTTCCAGCCGTCATAAAGCACCGTCCGTCGGTCGGCGGACATATTCGGCTCAAAGCGGCGGTCAAGCTGCCATTGAGCGGCGATCTCTTCGCGGCTGTTCCAATAGCCGACGGCTAAGCCGGCCAAATAAGCAGCGCCAAGGGCGGTCGTTTCATTGATGACCGGCCGCTCGACCGGCACAGCGAGCAAATCGCTCTGGAACTGCATGAGGAAATTGTTTTTCACCGCGCCGCCGTCGACGCGCAGCGTTGTCAGCGAGATGCCGGAATCGGCTTCCATAGCGGCGAGCACGTCTTTTGTCTGGTAGGCGAGCGATTCCAATGTCGCCCGGATGAAATGCTCTTTCGTCGTACCGCGCGTCAGGCCGAACACCGCCCCGCGCACCTCACTGTCCCAATACGGCGTACCGAGGCCGACGAACGCCGGAACGACATACACTCCGTCTGTCGACTCGACTTTTTCGGCGTACGCTTCGCTGTCAGCCGCCGTTTTGATCATCCGCAAGCCGTCGCGCAGCCATTGAATGGCCGAGCCGGCGACGAAAATGCTGCCTTCAAGTGCATATTCAACCTTGCCGTCAATGCCCCAGGCGATCGTTGTCAGCAGCCCGTGTTTCGACTCGACCGCTTTTTCTCCCGTATTCATGAGCATAAAGCAGCCGGTGCCGTACGTATTTTTCGCCATCCCTTCTTGAAAGCACGCTTGGCCGAACAGAGCCGCCTGCTGGTCGCCCGCGGCCCCAGCGATCGGCACCTCAACGCCGAAGAAATGATAGGGAACGGTTTTCGCGTATACTTCCGATGATGGACGCACCTCAGGAAGCATCGCCTTAGGCACGTTTAAAATCGCAAGCAATTCGTCGTCCCACTCAAGCGTATGGATGTTAAACATCAACGTGCGCGACGCGTTCGAATAGTCGGTCACATGAGCGCGGCCGCCTGAGAGTTTCCAAATGAGCCACGTATCGATCGTGCCGAAAAGCAATTCGCCGCGCTCCGCCCGCTCGCGCGCTCCGTCGACATGGTCCAAAATCCATTTCACTTTCGTTCCGGAAAAATAGGCATCAATGAGCAAACCGGTTTTTTCGCGAAACAGCGGGTCATATCCTTTCGCTTTCAGCTCGTCGCAAATGCCAGCTGTCTGGCGAGACTGCCAGACGATGGCGTTATAAATCGGGTTGCCGGTGTCTTTCTCCCACACAACCGTCGTCTCCCGTTGGTTGGTAATGCCGATTGCGGCCACCTGTTCCGGCTTCACCTCGGCTTCAGACAACACGCTGGCAATGACGGCAAGCACCGAGCCCCAAATTTCGTTGGCATTGTGCTCAACCCAGCCGGGCTGCGGGAAATATTGCGTAAACTCTTTTTGCGCCATATGAACGACCTCGCCCTTTTGATTGAACAAAATCGCGCGCGAGCTGGTCGTACCTTGGTCGATGGCTAAAATGTATTGATTCATGACTTTTCCCCTTTCTCCCTTATTTGCTTTTCTCGGCAAATCCACGCGCAAACCATGCGCCAGTTAGAGAGATTGGCGGCTTGCGGCGTTGGCCGTTTTTCCTTTTGCCATCTTCGCCGCCGCCAAAACGACTGCGGTTGCCGCCAGCACTCCCCATAATGCGCCTGTCGGTTTTCCCAAGAAAACGGCTTTATAGACCAAACTGCCCAACGCGCCGCCAAGCAGCGGTCCGACAATCGGCACCCACGCATACGACCAATTCGATGACCCTTTCCCTGGAATTGGCAACAAAAAGTGGGCTAAGCGAGGCCCAAAGTCTCGGGCCGGATTAATGGCGTATCCGGTCGTACCGCCGAGCGACAGCCCAATCGCCACGATCAAAAAACCAACGACAAACGGATTGAGCCCATCAGCGAATTTGTTGGCGCCAATAGCCAAGATGGCTAAAACCAACACAAACGTTCCAATGATCTCGCTAAGCAAGTTGGCCGCCGTATTCGGCACGGCCGGCCCGGTGGCGAACACGCCAAGCTTGACGCCCGGATCGTCCGTTTCTTTCCAATGCGGCCAATAGTGGAGATAGACGACGGCAGCCCCAACCATAGCGCCAAGCACCTGTGCCAACACATAGCCAGGGACATCTTTCCATGGAAAATCGCCGCTGAGCGCCAACGCTAACGTCAGCGCCGGGTTGAGATGGGCGCCGCTATACCGGCCGACAGCGTATGCGGCCACGGCCACCGCCAGCCCCCATCCCATCGTAATGACGATCCACCCCGAGTTGGCGGCGTACGATTTCTTCAAATTGACTCCGGCGCACACCCCCGCCCCGAAGATGATGAGCAATGCTGTGCCGATGAGTTCACCTAAAAATGGCGACATTCGTTCTCTTCCCCCTTTTCATTCGCGGTTTTCTTTGCCATTTCCTGCTTGGGCAATCCCTCCGGAGGGTGATCCGTTGGGTGAAAAAGCAAAAACCCACACACTTCCCCGCTAATCAACGAGGAATATGTGTGGGTCTCCGCTTCTCCACCACAACGTTATTAACTTGCTTTTAGCATATCATCTGTTGAAAACGCTGTCAACCTATTTTTTCGGCAAAATTTGCACATAATCGAAGTCAAGCGTATCGACCGCGTCTTCGATATGAAGGCGGGTGATGAACCGGTACGACCGGCCGGGGCGCGATGGCAGGAGCGTCTCTGGGATCGTGTAGGCAAACGGGATTTCCTTTTTCTCGCCTGGCTTGATCACAAACATTCCCGCCGCTGGAATGACGGCGATGACATGATCGTGTTCCTTGCCGTTTTCAATGATTTTTTGCACCAGCTCGACATCAAGCCTCTCGATCATCTGTTCCACCGTTCCGCCATAAATGTGAACGATCCCTTCAATCGTTTCCCCTTGGTGCCATAACGATGTATTTAAGATCAAGTCGACGTGCGCCGACCCGACTCCGACTTTTGACATCATTTTGCGCAGCAACACCGTTGTCACCTCTTTTGTCTATCTTTCTCGTCATGAAAGTATACGAAAAAATGCCGCCGCCCGTTTCAGCTTCAGCGCAAAAAAAATAAACAGACGGCTGACTAGGCGTCTGCCCCAAAGCGAAAACAGACGGACGCGGCATTTTGTTACCGCTTACATTGAGAGTACCGCATTCGCCTTCGTTTGTCAATTGGTTATTCGTACACATTTTCGTTTTCGATAATGTAATCAATCCGGATGACTGGGACATCTTGCTGCTCGACCTCGGCGACAATCAGGCCGACCCGATCGTTGTAGATGCAAAACGTTTCCTGCCCTTTGCGGAACGCCGACTCCCCGTACGAAAGAACCATATGATAAATTTTATTGTCGCTGAAATACCGGCGGCTGACCCGGCTCCCTAACCGGACGATCACTTCTTTTCCCGCGATTTTCCCGCGGTACATCCGCTTCTCCCCCTTTTTGTCGTTCCTATTCCAATGTATGGCTGTTGCTGCCCGCTCATGACTTTTTTCTCCCCAAGCGGCCCGTTTTCCTTTGTAACCCATGGTTTTTCAGACAGGCAGACAACTTTTTTCGGAAATTTCCTTTCTTTTGCTTGACGCGGCCACCCGCGGTAGTGTATAGTAAAGTCATCACATAACAGAATATATTTCAGGCATTCAACACGAAGGCGCATCTTGGATGGCTGTGAAGTATATTTTGTTATTTGATAAATCTTGAGGTTAGCCGAACAGGCTAAAGGTATTAGGAGGAATTCAGTATTATGCAACGTGGTAAAGTAAAATGGTTTAACAACGAAAAAGGCTACGGTTTCATCGAAGTGGAAGGCGGTTCCGACGTATTCGTCCACTTCACGGCGATCCAAGGTGAAGGGTTCAAAACGTTAGAAGAAGGCCAAGAAGTTTCGTTTGAAATCGTCCAAGGAAACCGCGGACCGCAAGCAGCGAACGTTGTCAAATTATAAGGCTTCGTTGACATAGACGAGAGAACGGGAGCGGAACGAGAGGCATCCTGCAGCATCGCAGGATGTCTTTTTCATTTGATTGGCATAAATTTCACCAAACGGCGAACAATAAGGAAAGGGAGGTGTTCATATGACGAGACGCGATGCCGACGTACATACGGGATACAACGACTTGAAGCAAGTGGAAATGTTCGTCGAGACGGCGGAGAAAATGGTCGGCCAGGCGACGATGCAACTGGATCCGGAAATGCTTGACCATGCCGAACAGGCGGTGAAAAACGCCCGCGACCAACTGGCGCGCGCCCGCCAAGAAGCCACGGGCGTCGACGGGGATTTTCTCGACCGCTGCGAACAAAAATTGGCCCGCGCCGAGCATCAGCTTCGCGAGGCGCAACAATAGCCCGAACGAGACGGAGCTTCGCTTGGCGAAGCTCTTTTTTCGCTACGCCCCCAATCGCGCGGCAAGCAGCAACGAACAAAACGTACGCGCCTGCCGAAATGCTTGTCGGCGCGCATGAACAAAGAACGCCCTCAGCCGCAGCTTCCTGCGCCGTTCGGTCCTACTGGCGCGGACGCGGCGGCGCTGATAGGAGCATCTCCCCGTACTGCCGCATTTGTTCCCCTACGGTGCATTGCTGGATGCAAAACGACTGGGCGTACGTTTTGCCGTACTCTTTTCGGAACGTGCTTTTTAAAAAGCAGCCGTCGCAGTATGTCTCCTCCAGCCAAGCGATTTGATCCAATATTTCTTTGCGTCGGTTTCGCTTCTTTCCCATACGGCTTTACCCTTCCTCTGTCAATTCCGTTCGGCTCGTGATGAGCTGCCCCCTAAGCGCCTTTTGAGCGAGCGAATCCGCTTCTTTATTTTGCTTGCGCGAAATCGGTTCATATGCCGGCTCGATGCCAAGCTCGCGCATTTTCTCTTCAATGCGGTCCAGCCAAACGTTGTAATCGTCTTCAAAACACGGCCAATCGCCGGACAGCTGCTTTAACACGACGTGGGAATCGCCGCGGAACGTCACCGGCAAATGGTGAACGCCGAGCTCTTCAAGCAGCTGCATGACAAACCAAAACGCTGCGTATTCCGCTTCGTTATTCGATTTGATTTCGCCAAGCTTTCGGTTGGCGCGCAACCGGTAGCGATGATCATTTTGCTTATAGTATACGACCGCGCCGACGCCTCCTTGCGACGTCTCGTGATCAAAGCCACCGTCAAAATACACAACGATCTCATGCGGTTCGACGGCAATTTCTTCCAACAACTTTCGCAGTTCTTTTTTGGACCACACCGTGCCGTTTCGGTCGATGAACTCAATTGTTTTCGTCCGCCCGGTTTTTTCAAAATCATCCGCCAAAGCGAGCGCCTGTTTGGCATCGATCCAATCGGAGACAAGAAACGCCTCTTGTTTTTTCGGCGTCATATATGTCCAGTGGATTTGCACATCCAACGCGTCGTCACCCTTCCGCGTGGCGATGATCGAGGTCGGTTTTTATTTTACCACACTTTCGCCCTTGTTCATTACCTAATTTATGCCCAATTTCTTCTTGTATCAACCATTTTGCCGCAAGCGCCCATCTTTTTTCCAAAATGTATGTCTTTTTCGGCCTATTTATGGTACACTAGCGGCTAGCAGCTAATTAACGGACGTACAAGGGGGAAAGCAAATTGAAGCAACAAACGATCGCGGATTTGAGTTTGTTGGCGGTGACGCTCGTCTGGGGTGCGACGTTCGTCGTCGTTCAAAACGCCATTTCCTTTTTGGAGCCGTTGTCGTTTAACGCCGTTCGCTTCAGTTTGGCCGGCTTGCTGCTTCTCGCTTGGATCGCCATCTCCTCTTGCCCGCTTCTCGGCCAGTTGTCATGGCGGGTCATCAGCGCCGGGGCATGGATGGGGATATGGCTGTTTTGCGGCTATGCGTTCCAAACGGTCGGGCTGTTGTATACGACTTCGTCAAAAGCCGGCTTTATTACCGGACTGAGCGTGGTGCTTGTGCCGCTGTTTTCGTTTGTTCTGTTAAAGCAAAAGCCAACCGCCAATGCGGCCATCGGGGCGATGCTTGCCGCGTTCGGCTTGTATTGGCTGACGGGCGGAGCGGAGCTGTCGTTCAATCGAGGCGATCTGTTTGTCTTTCTTTGCGCCGTTTCGTTTGCCATGCACATTATCGTCACCGGCCAATATTCATCCCGGTATTCGACGCTGCTGCTGACGATGGTGCAAATTTTCACCGTCGCCGTGCTCTGTTTCGTCTTTGCCTTTTGGTTTGAAGATGCCGCCCAAATGTGGAATATGGCGGTGCTCCGCCGCCCGGAAGTGTGGGGCGCGCTCGCTGTGACATCGCTTTTGGCGACGACCGCGGCGTTTCTCATCCAAACGGCGGTGCAAAAATATACGACTCCCGCTCATGTCGCGCTCATTTTCGCTATGGAACCGGTGTTTGCCGCTTTGACCGCCTACTTTTGGGCTGGAGAGCGGCTGTCGCCATCGGCCTGGCTTGGCGGCGTGGCGATTTTGGCCGGCATGATTCTCGCCGAATTGCCAAGCGCGCGCTTTTGGGGCAGACGATGGCGGGAAAAACGAAACATCCCGTCATAGCCGCAACAGTTTCCCCAGCGAAAAATGGAGCAGCTCTTTGGCGGCTGGGGGCATTCCGTTGTCCATCACCCCATGTCGCGGACGCCTGATGCGCTTCGCTGCCTGAGGCTGTCAGCCGCGGCGCCGACAACCCCAATGCGATAAAGCGCCCGCGGCCATTCCTAAGAGCGCCCCGCCGACGACTTCGATCGGCTCGTGCCCGAGCCGGGCGCGCAACTGCTGCTGTCGTTTTTGATAAACGGTTTGTTTTGGGTCGCCTTCCAACTTTTTCACTTCCTCGGCGAGCTCGTTCAGGCGAAGGGCAAGCTCGCCTGCTTGGCGCCGCACCCCTTGCGCATCGTACATGACGATCATGCCAAACAAAGCCGCCAAAGCAAAATCGATCGTGCGCACGCCCCTCTCTAAAGCAATAAACGTCGCCAGCGCCGAAACACCGGCTGAGTGGGAACTTGGCATCCCACCCGTTTCGAAGAACAGACGCCAGTCCCACCGGCCGGTCTCCAGCTGCTTGATCGGGATTTTCAGAAACTGGGCGAGCGCGATCGTCGCGAGCGCCGTTTTCAGTCCTTTGTTCATCACACGTTCCTCCCTTGCTTATATTTTGACCGAGGGCGGCCATACTATCCATAAAGAGCGGAGGTGAAGAAAGCAATGACCAAAAACGGCGGCCGAAACCGCGGCACGAAGGCGCCGGGCGTCAACCCGCAAGGCTTTGCCCAAGACGGGGCGTTCACCCCGGACCCGAAAAGCAAACTGGAAAACGCGGCGAAAAAGCTCAACACAAAATAAAAGCAGGCTTCCCGATGTGGGAGCCTGCTTTTTGTCGTTATTGTTTCACTTTCGCCAATTTTTCGCGCAGCACCATTTGCAAAATGCCGCCGTGGCGATAGTAGTCGATTTCGACTTCGCTGTCAAAGCGGACGATCACGTCGAATTCTTTTTTCTCGCCCGTATCCGGGTTCGTCGCCGTCACTTTGACGAGGTCGCGCGGTTTGACGTTTTCATCGATGTGAATGTCAAACACTTCTTTGCCGGTCAAGCCGAGCGTCTCCGCATTTTCGCCTTCTTTGAATTGCAGCGGCAGGACGCCCATCAAGACGAGGTTCGAGCGATGAATGCGTTCAAAGCTTTCGGCAATGACCGTTTTAATGCCGAGCAAGAACGTCCCTTTCGCCGCCCAGTCGCGCGAGCTGCCCATGCCGTAGTCTTTGCCGGCGATGACGACAAGCCCAATGCCGTCTTGTTTGTATCTCATGCACGCATCGTACATCGACATCACTTCGCCGGTCGGCCAGTACGTCGTGTAGCCGCCTTCCGTGCCCGGCGCGATTTGGTTGCGGATGCGGATGTTGGCGAACGTGCCGCGCATCATCACCTCATGGTTGCCGCGCCGCGAACCGTACGAGTTGAAGTCTTTCGGCTCGACGCCTTTCGAGATCAAATATTGCCCTGCCGGCGTGTTTTTGCCGATGGAACCTGCCGGCGAAATATGGTCGGTCGTCACTGAATCGCCGAACTTGCCGACGACGCGCAAGCCGGTGAGCGGTTCGACTTTGCGCACTTCCGGCGACAAGCCTTCAAAGAACGGCGGATTTTGAATGTACGTCGAGTTTTCATCCCATTGGTAAAGCGGCTCGTCCGTCGTTTCGATGGCATTCCAACGCGGATTGCCGTCGAACACGCGCTCATATTCTTTGCGGAACAGTTCCGGATCGACCGCTTGTTTCACGACGGCTTTTACCTCTTCCATCGACGGCCAAATATCGCGGAAGTAGACATCGTTGCCGTCTTTGTCTTTGCCGATCGGTTCGTTGAGCAGGTCGATGTCGACCGTCCCGGCAAGCGCATAGGCGACGACAAGCGGCGGCGAAGCCAAATAGTTCCCTTTGACAAGCGGGTGGATGCGGCCTTCAAAGTTCCGGTTGCCGGACAGAACGCTTGTCACGAGCAGATCGCTTTCCGCGAGCGCTTTTTCAAGCTCTGGCGCAAGCGGGCCCGAGTTGCCGATGCATGTCGTGCAGCCGTAGCCGACGATGTTAAAGCCAAGCTGCTCGAGGTATGGAAGCAGTCCTGAGTCACGCAAGTAGCCGGTGACGACTTTCGAGCCCGGCGCGAGCGACGTTTTTACGTATTTCGGCACTTGCAAGCCTTTTTCCACCGCTTTTTTCGCCACTAAGCCAGCGGCGACGAGCACGTACGGGTTCGACGTATTCGTACAGCTCGTGATGGCCGCAATGACGACGGCGCCCGTTTTCAATTTCACTTGTTCGCCGTTCAGCGTGACTGTAATTTCCCGCTCCAAGTCCGCTTCCGTCAAGCCGAAGCCTTGGTTGCCTTGCGGCGCTTTCACCGCGTCGCGGAACGATTGTTTCATTTTCGAAAGCGGGATCAAATCTTGCGGCCGTTTCGGGCCAGACAAGTTCGTTTCGATTTCCGACAAGTTGATTTCGACAACGTCCGTAAACACCGGCTCCGGCGCATCCGGCGTGTAGAACAAACCGTTCGCTTTGCAATACGCTTCGACGACTTGAACGTGATGTTCGTCTCGGCCGGTCAAGCGCAAATAGTCAAGCGCTTCGGCATCAACCGGGAAGAAGCCGCATGTCGCCCCGTACTCCGGCGCCATATTGGCGATCGTCGCCCGGTCAGCAAGCGGCAAGGTCGCAACCCCTGGTCCGAAAAATTCGACGAATTTGCCGACGACGCCTTTTTTCCGGAGCACTTGCGTCACCTTAAGCGCCAAGTCGGTGGCCGTCGCTCCGTCCGGCAATTTGCCTGTCAGGCGGACACCGATGACTTCCGGCACCGGGAAGTATGACGGCTGGCCAAGCATGCCGGCTTCCGCCTCAATGCCGCCGACCCCCCAGCCGAGAACGCCGAGGCCGTTGATCATCGTCGTATGCGAGTCCGTACCGACAAGCGTATCCGGGAACGCTTCATACTCGCCGTTTTCCCCTTCGACCGCGTGAACGACGCTTGCCAAATACTCCAAGTTCACTTGGTGGACGATCCCCGTGGCCGGCGGAACCGCACGGTAGTTGTTAAACGCTTTTTGCGCCCATTTCAAAAACTTGTACCGCTCGGCGTTCCGTTTGAATTCCAAATCCATGTTGTACTCCAGCGCATCGTCCGACCCGTAGCGGTCGACTTGCACCGAGTGGTCGATGACGAGATCGACCGGAATTTCCGGGTTGATTTCGTACGGGTCGCCGCCTAGATCAGCCATCGCTTTGCGCATCGAAGCCAAATCGACGACCGCCGGCACGCCGGTGAAGTCTTGCAAAATGACGCGCGACGGCTTAAACGGCACGTCGATGTCTTTCATTTCCGGCGTTCCCCATTTCGCCAAGTTTTCGACGTGCTCTTTCGTAATGACGCGGCCGTCGACTTGGCGGAGCACCGATTCAAGCAATACTTTGATCGAGTACGGCAGGCGGCTCACCTGGCCGATGCCCGCTTCTTCAAGCGCTTGCAAACGGTAATAGTTGTACTTTTTACCGTTTACTTCAAACGAAGCGCGGGCGTTAAACACATCTTGTTTCGCCATATGTATTACCCCCTTCACTTCACAATAATACTATACTATTTTTTCGCACAAAAGTCGAAAAAATAGCATGAATTCTCCCAATCCCCATAAAGTTCGGCACGACTTTATCTTATTATAGAACAGGACAAGTTGTAAATAATGTTTTCCCATGTTCCGCCATTTTATTTCTTTCCTGCGGCAAAGCAGGAATAAGGTGCTTGGTTCGTCGCAAACTAAAAGCGGAGGTGAAACGAATGGCGAAACGGAAAGCAAACCACGTGATCCCTGGCATGAACGCCGCCAAAGCGCAAGGAATGGGCGCCGGCTACAATGAAGAGTTCTCCAATGAGCCACTGACCGAGGAGCAGCGCCAAAACAATAAAAAACGAAAAAAGAATCAATAGCGCGGCGGCCGTTCCGCCACCCCGGCCTGCCGTAGCCACACAAAAAGGGAATGTCCACCGGCATTCCCTTACTCGTTTCGGTTGATGTCATCGACAATCGCCTGCAGGTCGCTGCGGAATTTTTCGAGTTGCGCGCGTTGCGTCTCGGATGCGACTTCGAGCGCGTTTTCAATCTGGGCAAACGCCTCATTGACTTCCTGCCGCAAATGGGCCAATTGGTGGCCATAGTCGGCTTGATCGCGCACTAAATGGTCATGCCATTCTTTCGCTTCCATCGTCGCCTTTTGCGCCGCCTGAAACGCGTCTTGTTTCGTTTTATGGTAAACCATGGCTCGTTCCTCCTTTTCCGGTCATGGCGGTCATCCATTACTTATCGTCTCAAACCGGCCGCAAATTATACGCTGAATAAACGGCAGCCGCCGCCGGCATGCTAATAAGCAAAAAGGAGGGACAAGGCGATGACGAACAAAAACGACGGCAAAGATATGCGCAAAAACGCGCCCAAAGGCGACAACCCTGGGCAACCGGAGCCGCTTGATGGATCGAAAAAGGTGAAAAATCGCAATCACACGCGGCAAAAACATAATACAAGCCATGATATGTAGCCCGATTGGGCCAGCGGGCGGCGTCTGGTCATCTCTCGATCCGTCGTGAAAGAGGGAACGAGCGCCGTCCTTATGCCTCTTCCGTACAATGGCTTGCAGCGCTTCCTGGGATCAAAATCAGACCATTAACTTTACATAATATATTTATCGTTAAATCAATCTTTATCATCCTCGCTTTAGATCAAACCGTACAGTAGAGGCTTCACCCCTTTTCTTTTTTTAAAAACATGGAAAGGAAAATGAACGAGACCCCGCCCATGTTTCCTAGGCGGGGCATCTCTGGTTATGGAGTGATCTTCTCATATAACTCAACGCAAAGCAGGCTCCGCCCCATCGACGACATGGCACCGACAAAATAAAGAGGCCCCATTTGGCCTCTTTCACTTGGCAAATACATGATGCCCGATGCGGATCGTCACCGGACGCGACAGCATCCATTTGTCTTTCGTAATTTTCGGATTGTAGAAATAGAGCGAACCGCGGCGATCAGTTGGGAATAAGGCGAGCGCCTTGTCGACCGCCTCGTAATCTTGCTTGGTCGGCTGAATGCGGGTCAGTTTTCCCGTTTTCACCGGTACAAATGCATAGCCCGATTTCGTTTTTTGATAAATGACGCCGCGCACCGTTTTCGGGAACTCAGGATGTTGAGTGCGGTTCAAAATGACGAGCGCCACTTCCACTTTGCCGGCGAACGGCTCGCTCGATCCGGTTTCGGCTTGCACGAGCTGGGCGAGCAGCTTCCGGTCAGCCGCGCTTAATGAAATGGCCTTCTTCTTCGCTGGGGCCGAAGCCGATCGCTTCGCCGCAGCCGGCACTTTCAACCTTTCGCCGATATAAATCACATCGCTTTTTAACCCGTTTAACGACTTTAACGAGGCAACCGTGATATGATATTGTTTGGCGATTTTTGATAACGTATCGCCTTTTTTCACTTGATAGTATGTATACGAGCCGGCCGCTTCCGCTGACAGCCCCTGAGAGCTTAACGCCATACAGCAAACTATCGTGAGTGCTGCGATCGTTTTTTTCACTCTACGCATCCCCCTTAATCGTTGCCTTTTGGCTTTTTTCTTTGGTTATTAGATTAGCAGGCAAAGAAGGGAACGTCACTGTATATCTTTTCCATACGAAGCGGCCGCCGACTTTCAATCCGTTGGCGCTGTAGGGCGGGACAAGCTTTTTTACAGTTGCATTACGGTTATGTAACAGTCTGTAACGAACCAAGGTCCTGCCGGATATCCCCCTGAAACTTGCCAAACAGCGCGTTTTTCGACATAATATATAGAAGACATGGTGCGTGTATTCGCGGCAGACGGACGCAAACAGATGATGGTTGGGGGGAAAGCGATGCTGACCGGCTGGTTTCTGTGGTTTATTTTGTTTTGGACTGTCTTTTTGCTTCTCATGATGTCGATCGGCGGCTTTTTCATGTTCCGCAAGTTTTTAAAGCGGCTGCCGAAAGAGGATGGAAAGTCAGAGCTAGATTGGCAGGAATATTACATCGAGCAGACGCGCCATCTATGGGGAGAGGAAGAAAAAGCGTTGCTGGAGGAACTCGTCCGCCCAGTGCCGGAATTGTTCCGCGATGTCGCCCGTCAAAAAATCGCCGGCAAAATCGGCGAGCTCGCCCTCAAGGAGCAGGCGCCGCGCATCACGCGCGACTTGCTGATCCGCGGCTACATCATCGCAACCCCCAAGCGCGACCATAAGTTTTTGATCCGGACATTGCAGGCGAAAAACATCGATCTCTCCCCTTATCAACATTTATTGGAAAGCCGCTGATCGGCCTCTCGATTTGGTCCGAATACGAGCGGCTTTCGTCTTTTTCAACATAACAAAGCTGCCCAAACAAGCGGCTGGTTGGTACAGGCGGCTTCACGGCGGCGAAATTCCGAAAAAAGCAAAATGGCTTGGCGCAACAAAAAAGGGCTGTCCACAGCAGGGCAGCCCTTTAGGTAAGCACTGGCGGTTTCAGCTGCGCCGCCAGCTTTCTATATGAAACGTACATCGCAATCCGCCATGGGACGATCATCGAAAACGCCAGCAAATAAAACATGCCGCTTAACTGGCGGTAATCGATCGTTCGCCCTAAATACGTCTTCAAACCAAGGCGAATGACAATCAGCCCGAGCAAAATCCATATAAAAGCTTTTGAGCGTTTCAAATAAATATCGTTGCCGCGGATTTCAAATTTCGACGTTTTAATGAGAAACAGCGAGAAAAACAGGCCGAGAGCAACCGCTTCGATGAGCTCCCCACGCGTGACGCGGAAGACCGGATCGATGAACATCAGCGCCCCGGTGCTCATAAACAGCGGCGGCAAAATGATTTTTTTTGCATTCGTCGGCTTTTCCGACGCTTTCATGCGCACAAAAAAGACAAGAAACGCCATCACAACGGCGATGAGCGATGTAACAAGCGCCAAAGCCATCACCTTCTTCCGACAAAATTCACGGACAACGCTATTATAGCAAAAACCGCTCCGCTTGCCTACCTCCTCTCGAGCCGCCTGCCTTCGCCTAAGATCGCCGCCGCTTCATCCCCTCGCTTGCCAAGAGGAACGCAGCCAGCCGTCTTCCGGCGGTCATAGCGGCGCCTTTGTTTACAAGCCTGCCTACAAAAGGCGGGCGATCGCCTCGAGCACGCGCGTTTCTTCAAACGGCTTGACGATAAAGTCAGCGGCGCCGGCTTCAATCGCTTCGACGACCATGCGCTGCTGTCCTAACGCCGAGCAGATGATGATTTTCGCCCCGGGGTCGATTTCTTTAATGGCCCGCACCGCTTCAATCCCGTTCATGATCGGCATCGTAATGTCCATAATCACCAAATCAGGGCGCAGCCGGCGGTACAGCTCGACGGCCTCTTTCCCGTTTTCCGCCTCACCGGCTACCGTATGATTCGCTTTTTCCAGTATGCGAGCGAGCGTCACCCGCATAAATTTCGCATCATCAGCAATTAACACAGCCGCCATCTTTCCATCATCCTCTCCTCAACGATATTCCTCCAACAACCGCCGCACAAAGGGCGACTCCATCGCTGCTAAAAACCGGTAAATCCGCCAAACAAACTTGTCGTATAGGCAATCACCTTCGTCATCCAGTCAAAGTACAAAATGACACCCATCGCCACCATGACATAGCCGCCCGCCTTCATGATCGACGCGCTATGGCGGCGAATCCATTGCAGCTTGCCGATAAAAAACGACAAAATGAAAAACGGAACGGCAAATCCGAGCGTATAGGCGAGCATATACATCATTCCTGACCCCGGATTCGTTGCCGCGAGAGCAACAACCGCCACTAAAATCGGCCCCATGCACGGCGTCCAGCCGGCGGCGAACGCCATGCCGATCAACACGGAGCCAAGATACCCAGACGGCCGCTCACGAAACGTGATGCGCCGGTCTTTCAACAAAAACGCCGGCTTCCACAGCCCGGCGACGACGAGGCCGAGAGCGACGACCACGACCGCGCCGATTTGCCGGATCACATCTTGGTAATCAACAAACAGCCGGCCGAGAAGCGAGGTGCCAAAGCCGAGCGAAATAAAAATGAGCGAGAAGCCGAGCAAAAAGCAAAGCGTATGCCATAAGCTGCGGCGGTTGAGCATCGCATTTTCCTCTTTCAGCTCGCTGACCGACACGCCGGTGATATACGATAAAAACGCCGGATAAAGCGGCAGGCAGCACGGGGAGATAAACGACAAAAACCCGGCGCCGAACGCTAAAAATAGATTGAGATCATTCATTGGTGAACCAGCCCCTGCTTTTTTTAATTTTATTTTAGCAGAAATCCGCCTCCCCGTAACGTCCCTTGCCATGATTCTTGGTCAATTTTTCTATTTG
>NZ_BCQG01000069.1 GCF_001544315.1 Geobacillus jurassicus NBRC 107829 | reverse complement strand
CAGCATAGCCGCCCCTTAGGCATACACTCGCCCGCCCCCCTGCCGAAAAACCGGTCATCGCCCGCGGACAAGGCCCATACATATAAGATGAAAGGGGAGATCGCCCATGGGATCATTTCTGATGCTGTTTGCCATTTACACCGCTTTGTTTCTTCTTGGCATGTTTATGATGAAAGCCGGGCTTTACACGTTGTCCGGCCATCGGTTGAAACAGTGGCTCATGCGCTTTACCGCCACGCCGATGCAAGGGTTTCTCGCCGGCTTGGCGACGACCGCCCTTTTGCAAAGCAGCTCGGCGGTGATGGTGATGACGGTCAGCCTTGTCGCTGCCGGCTACTTCTCGTTCCGCCAATCGATCGGCATCATTTTAGGCAGCAACATTGGCTCGACGGTCACAACCGAGCTGATGACGCTCGATATCGGCGCCGGCGCCATCCCGCTTTTGGTCGGCGGCGCGCTGCTTGTTTTTTTCGGCCGCCATCGCCTCATGTTCAGCATCGGCATGGTCGCCGTCGGCCTCGCCTCGTTGTTGTTTGCCATGGATGGCTTTAGCAGCCTCGCCAAACCGCTTGCCGCTCACCCGCTCGTAGATGCATGGCTCAAAGAAACGAACCGGTCCGTTGCTGTCGGCCTTCTTGTCGGCATCGTCCTCACCGCCCTCGTCCACTCGAGCGCGGCAACGATCGGCATCGCCATGGGATTTTTAAACGAACAGCTGTTGACGCTGCCGGCGGCGATTGCCATATTGCTTGGCGCCAACGTCGGCACGTGCATCACCGGACTTTTGGCCTCGATCGGCTCCGGCAAAGAGGCGCGGCTGACCGCCTACACCCATCTGTGGCTGAACGTCGTCGGCGCCGCCTTGTTCGCCTTTTGGACCGAGCCGCTGGCCGGCTTTGCGGCCAGGCTCAGCCCAGCGCCCGATGTGCAGCTCGCTCATGTGAGCGTTTTGTTCAACGTCATTTGCTCAGCGGCCGCCCTGCCGTTTGTCGGCGCCATCGAAAGGGCCATTCTGTTTTTGCATGATCGAAACCGGGCTTAGTAGTCAGCGCGGCCCGTCCCTCCGGTGACGATCGCCGCTCCAGAGCTTGTGCCGATGCGCGTCGCACCGGCGTTGATCATCGCTTCCGCCGTTTCCCGATCGCGGACACCGCCTGACGCTTTGACGCCTGCTCTGTCGCCAACCGTTTTTCGCATCAGCGCCACATCTTCCACCGTCGCACCTCCGCCGGAGAATCCGGTCGACGTTTTCACATAATCAGCGCCGGCTTTCACCGCAAGCTGGCAGGCGCGCACTTTTTCCTCATCGGTCAAAAGCGTCGTTTCAATGATCACTTTGACAAGCGCCCTGCCAGCCGCCGCTTCGACCACCGCACGAATATCGCGCTCGACAAGACCATCGTCCCCGCTTTTTAACGCGCCGATGTTGATCACCATGTCCACTTCTCGGGCCCCGTTTTCGATGGCGTTTTTCGTCTCAAACGCCTTTGTCTCCGGCGTTGTCGCTCCGAGCGGAAAACCGATGACCGTGCAGACGCGGACATCCGTGCCGGAAAGCTCACGCGCCGCCGTTTTCACCCATGTTGGGTTGACACATACTGCAGCGAAGCCGTATTGCTTTGCTTCTGCACATAGTTGCACGATTTGTTGTTCCGTCGCTTCCGGTTTCAGCAGCGTATGGTCGATCATTTTTGCGATGTTCATTGTCATTCGGAGAACCTCCTTTCTTGCCTTTCCGTGAAAGGTCTGACGTCTACCATCATACCATGCTCCTTCGACAAAAACCAGCTGCCATCTGTAGTGTCCCCGGGGAAAAAAGAAAAAACCCCAGCATCAGCTGGGGCACGGCACGAAGCCGATTTCGCGCCTCGCCTTGGCCATGCGAAGTTATGAGCTTAATTTTACCGAATGAACCGCCTCATCCGGCACGATGCGGACAAACTCCCCTTCGTTATACGGATAGCCGGCTTTCGTGATCTTCACTTTGACAAGTTCGCCGACCATGTCCTCGGTTGCTGGGAAGCGGACTTTCAAATAGTTGTCTGTATAGCCGACGTACAAATCTGGCCGCTCTTTGTCGCGCTCTTCCGGAATGACTTCGAGCACTTGCCCTTCAAACCGGGAGGCGTACTCTTTCGCCAATTGGTCGGAAAGGGCGATCAAGCGGCGGACGCGGTCATGCTTCGTTTCTTCATCGATTTGGTTCGGCATGCGCGCCGCCGGCGTGCCGGTTCGCTTCGAATAAGGAAAGACGTGCAACTCGGAGAACTGCTGTTCACGAATAAAGTTGTACGTCTCCATAAATTCGTCTTCCGTCTCGCCTGGGAAGCCGACGATGACGTCAGACGTCACCGCCAGCTCTGGAAACACTTCGCGCAACCGGGCGAGCCGCTCGGCGTAAAATTCCACCGTATATTTGCGGCGCATCCGCTTGAGCACCGTATTCGACCCAGACTGAAGCGGAATGTGCAAATGGCGGACGATTTTCTCCGACCGCTTCAGCACGTCAATCACTTCATCGGTAATTTGGCTCGCCTCGATCGACGAAATGCGGAGCCGCTTCAGCCCCGGCACTTGCTCATCCAAGTCGCTTAGCAGCGCGGCAAAGTTATAGTCTTTGAGGTCGGTGCCGTAACCGCCCGTATGAATGCCGGTCAAGACGATTTCTTTATAGCCGGCGGCGACGAGCTGGCGCGCCTGGCGGATGATTTCTTGCGGATCGCGCGAGCGCATTAAGCCGCGCGCCCACGGAATGATGCAAAACGTGCAGAAATTGTTGCATCCTTCTTGGATTTTCAGCGACGCCCGCGTCCGGTCGGTGAATTCCGGCACATCCATCTCCTCAAAGACGCGCGTTTTCATAATGTTATGAACGGCGTTGATCGGCCGACGTTCGCGCTGAAACTGCTCGACATAGTCCAAAATTTTATGCCGATCTTGCGTGCCGATCACAATGTCGACCCCAGGGATGGCCATGACCTCGGCCGGCGATGTTTGCGCATAGCAGCCGGTCACGCAGACGACGGCGTCTGGGTTGCGGCGCACCGCGCGGCGGATGACTTGGCGGCTTTTTTTGTCGCCGGTGTTCGTCACCGTGCACGTGTTGATCACGTACACATCGGCGCGGCTCTCAAACTCTTTCCGTTCGTAGCCCGCTTTTTTAAACAGCTGCCAAATCGCTTCGGTTTCGTAATGGTTGACTTTGCAGCCTAGTGTATGAAAAGCCACTGTCGGCATCTTGTTCACCTCACTCTGCCCCACTGGGTGGCCAGCGAAGCCGAATTTTGATTGAGAAACGGCCCGTGCCGTCCATCATCCATCACGCGCGCCCCGCTTCACCGTCCGGCGCGCGCAGCTCCCATTCGTAAGAGGCGGCGGAAAGCAAATAGAGCGGAGCCGTTTCGGTCCGCAAAATGCGCGGCCCAAGGCTGCACGGCAAAAAGCCGTGTTGCCGAAGCGTTTCCGCTTCTTCCGGGCTGAACCCGCCTTCCGGCCCGAAGACTGCCAGCAATGCACCGCCTGGACGGAGGCGGGAAAGAAGCGCTGGAAGCGCGGCATGCCGGGCGTTTCGCGCCTCTTCTTCGTAGGCAAACAGCCGAACATCGACCGTTTCGCCAAAGGCAAGAAGCTCAGCAAACGAAAGCGGCGCCCACACTTCAGGCACCAATGTGCGCTCCGCCTGTTCGGCCGCCTCTTTCGCGATCTTTTTCCAACGCTCCACTTTTTTCTCTGCTTTTTTGGCGTCCCATTTCACAACAGAACGGTCGGCGGCGAACGGAAGAAAGCCGGCGGCGCCGAGCTCTGTCCCTTTTTGGATGACGAGCTCCCACTTTTCACCTTTCGGCATCCCCTGGGCGATGTAAATGCGCACCGGCAGTTCGCGCCGCTCCTCTTTCCATTGTACAATACGGGCTTGGACATGCTCATTGGCAATTTGTTCAATTTCGCACACCGCCGTGCGCCCGTCTGGAAAGACGCAGGCGATCGCCTCCCCCGGTTTCATGCGCATGACGCGGGCGATATGATGGGCGTCATCGCCGCCGATGGCAACCATCTCGCCTTGCCGCGCCTGATTGGAAACGAAATAGCGCTGCACAACCATCCCTTCTTTGCTTACGGTTTCATGGCGACAACGGCCACCCAGTCTTCCATCACATTGACTTCCTCAATGGCAAAGCCGGCGGCAAGCAATCCGTCTTTGACGTCCTGCTTTTTCGCCTGGATGATGCCCGACGTGATGAAGCGGCCGCCTGGCTTTAACAGCCGATAGGCGTCATCGGTAAAGCGCAAAATGATTTCCGCCAAAATGTTGGCGACGATCACATCGGCCGGTTCCTCGATATGGTCAAGCAAATTGTTTTGTGAGACTGTTACGATATGCTGCACTTTATTGAGCTTCACGTTCAGCCGCGCGCTGTCAACCGCCACCGGATCCAAATCGAGCGCCCGCACCGACCGGGCGCCAAGCATCGCCGCAGCGATGCTTAAAATGCCGGAGCCGGTGCCGACATCAATGACGTCATCGCCGGGGCGCACGTGCTTTTCAAGCGCCTGAAGGCACATGACCGTCGTCGGGTGCGTGCCGGTGCCAAACGCCATGCCCGGATCCATTTCGATCATCAACTCATCGCTGGACGATGGTTCGTACGTTTCCCATGTCGGCACGACCGTAAACTTTTCCGACACTTTCACCGGGTGGTAATGCTTTTTCCACGCCGTCGCCCATTCCTCTTCGTTCACTTCGCTCAACGTAATTTTATTTTTGCCAAGGTCGATATCGTACAGCCATAAATTGTTAATCGCCTGCTTAATTTGTTCAACTGTTTCACCAAGAAAGCTGTTGACGGGCAAATACGCCTTAATGATGACCCCTTCTTCCGGATAGTCGTCCGGGTTGAGCTCAACGATCTCGCCGTACCAGTCGTCGCGTTCTTTGACCAAGTCGTACGAATCTTCGATGACGACGCCGCCGGCTCCTGCCTCATGCAAAATGTTCGAAATCGCCTCCACCGCCTCGTGCGTCGTATGAATGCTGATCTCTGACCATTTCATCGCGCTTACGCTTCTCCTTTAAACGCCTTTTTCACTTTCTCAAAAAAACGGCCGTGCGGCCCGTCGTGCATCGTGTCCCCACTGAGCCGATCAAACTCGCGCAACAGCTGCTTTTGCTTCTCTGTCAGCTTTGTCGGCGTCACGACGCGAACGATGACATGCTGATCCCCTTGGCCATAGCCGCGCACGTTCGGCACCCCTTTTCCCTTCAAACGGAAGCGCGTGCCTGTCTGCGTGCCGGCCGGAATTTTCAGCTTCACATGGCCGTGGAGCGTCGGCACTTCGATCTCATCGCCGAGCGCCGCCTGAGCGAACGACAGCGGCACTTCGCAATAAATATCGTCGCCGTCGCGTTGGAAAAACTCATGCGGCTCGACGCGGAAGATGATGTATAAATCGCCCGGCGGACCGCCATTGACCCCCGGCTCCCCCTGGCCGGCGACGCGCAGCTGCTGGCCGTCATCAACGCCGGCTGGAATTTTGACATGAATTTTTTTCCGCCGCTTCACGCGCCCTGTGCCGCCGCACGTTGGGCATTTCTCCGGAATGTACCGGCCCGTGCCGCCGCAGACGGGACATGTCCGGCGGTTGACGATGCGGCCAAACGGCGTCGCCTGTTCAGTCGTCACTTGCCCGCTGCCGTGGCAATGCGGACAAGATGTCGGGCTTGTGCCCGGCTTCGCCCCGCTGCCTTGGCACGTGTCGCACGTCTCTTCCCGCGCAATTTCAATTTCTGTTTCTTTTCCGAACGCCGCTTCTTCAAACGTGAGCGTCATCATATACTCGACATCCGCACCTTTGCGCGGACCGCTCGCCCGCCGGCGCGGGCCGGCGCCGAAAAACGTTTCAAAAATATCTTCAAAGCCGCCAAAACCAGTGAAGCCGCCGAAATCAAACCCTCCATCTTGGAATCCTCCGCCAAACGCTTCGTTCGGGTCGGCATGGCCGAAGCGGTCGTAGCGGGCCCGCTTTTCATCATCGCTCAACACTTCGTACGCCTCTTTAATTTCCTTGAACTTCTCGGCGGCGTCCGGGGCTTTGTTCACATCTGGGTGGTACTGCTTCGAAAGCTTTCGATACGCTTTTTTGATCTCGTCTTTCGTCGCGTTTTTGCTGACGCCGAGAATCTCGTAATAATCGCGCTTCGCCATCGTTGCTCATCCACTCCCGATTCACTCACATAAGCTTAATTTTATCATTTCCCTCTGCGGCAAGGCAATATGTCAATGCTAGAAAAAAAGTCAAAGCCAAGGCAGGCCTGACTTTGACTTTCGGTTGCATTATTTTTCATCGTTCACCTCTTCAAACTCGGCGTCCACCACGTTGTCTTTATTGGCGGCGCCGGCTTGCGGCCCTGCGTTTTGCGCTTGTTTTGCCGCTTGTTCATACAGCTTGATTGACAGTTGCTGGACCGCTTCTTGCAACGCGTCTTTTTTCTTGCGGATGTCGTCGATGTCGTTTTTCTCGAGCGCGGCTTTCAACGCGTCTTTGGCATCCTGCGCCTTTTTAATGTCATCGGCGCTCACTTTTCCTTCGACCTCTTTGATCGTTTTGTCGGTCATGAAAATGAGCTGGTCGGCTTCATTGCGCAATTCGGCGGCTTCTTTCCGCTTCCGGTCGGCTTCAGCGTTTTCTTCCGCCTCTTTGATCATGCGCTGAATTTCTTCTTCCGACAGGCCGGACGATGATTTGATCGTGATCGATTGCTCTTTGTTCGTCCCCAAATCTTTAGCGCGCACGTGGACGATGCCGTTGGCGTCAATGTCAAACGTCACTTCAATTTGCGGCACGCCGCGCGGCGCCGGCGGAATGCCGGTCAGCTGGAAGCGGCCGAGCGATTTGTTGTCCGCCGCCATCGGGCGCTCCCCTTGCAAGACGTGGATGTCAACCGTCGTTTGGTTGTCGGCCGCCGTCGTGAACACTTGCGACTTGCTTGTCGGGATCGTCGTGTTCCGTTCAATCAGCTTTGTGAACACGCCGCCCATCGTTTCAATGCCAAGCGACAGCGGCGTGACGTCCAGCAAGACGACGTCTTTCACCTCGCCGGCAATCACCCCGCCTTGGATCGCCGCGCCAATGGCTACAACTTCGTCCGGGTTGACGCCTTTGTGCGGCTCTTTGCCAAGCTCGCGTTTGATCGCCTCTTGCACCGCCGGGATGCGCGTCGAACCGCCGACCAAAATGACTTTGTCAATATCCGCCGGCGTCAGGCCAGCGTCTTGAAGCGCCTGGCGGACCGGCCCCATCGTCCGCTCAACGAGGTGGGCGGACAGCTCTTCAAATTTCGCTCTTGTCAACGTCGTTTCCAAATGGAGCGGACCGTTTTCGTTCGCGCTGATAAACGGCAGCGAAATTTGCGTCTGCGTGACGCCGGACAGTTCTTTTTTCGCTTTTTCCGCCGCATCTTTCAAACGCTGAAGCGCCATTTTGTCTTTCGACAAGTCGATGCCGTGCTCTTGCTTGAACTGTTCGACCAAATAGTCGATGATCACTTGGTCGAAGTCATCGCCGCCCAAATGGTTATCGCCGGCAGTCGCCTTTACTTCGAACACACCGTCGCCAAGCTCCAAAATCGAGACGTCAAACGTCCCGCCGCCTAAGTCGTAGACAAGAATCGTTTGGTCTTCCTCTTTGTCAAGGCCGTAGGCAAGCGCCGCGGCCGTCGGCTCGTTGATAATGCGCTCGACTTGCAAGCCCGCGATGCGGCCGGCGTCTTTTGTCGCTTGGCGCTGCGCGTCGTTGAAGTACGCCGGCACGGTGATAACCGCCCGCGTCACTGGCTCGCCCAAATAGTCTTCGGCGTACGACTTCAAGTATTGCAAAATGATCGCCGAAATTTCTTGCGGCGTATATTGCTTCCCTTCGATTTCGACTTTGTAATCCGTTCCCATATGGCGCTTGATCGAGATGATCGTATTCGGATTCGTGATCGCCTGCCGTTTGGCGACTTCGCCGACTAGGCGTTCGCCGTTTTTAAACGCGACGACCGACGGGGTCGTGCGGTTTCCTTCCGGATTCGGAATGACTTTCACTTCGCCGCCTTCTAACACGGCGACGCAAGAGTTCGTCGTTCCTAAGTCGATGCCGATAATTTTGCTCATCACTTATCACCCTCCGTTTCCGTTTATTGGCTTACTTTGACCATGGCGGGCCGCAGCACGCGGTCTTTCAGCTTATAACCTTTTTGCAGCTCCTCAACAACCGTGTTCGGCTCATAGCCTTCCACTTCCGCCTGCATGACGGCTTGGTGCAAATAAGGGTCAAACGGCTTCCCGACCGCCTCGATTGGCTCGACCCCCTCTTTTTTCAAGGCGTCAACAAGCGACCGGTACACCATCTCCATCCCTTGCAAAATCGATTTCGCCTGTTCATTGTCCGTCTCTATTTTCAACGCGCGTTCAAAGTTGTCAAGCACCGGGAGCAAATCGCTCGCCAAGCTTTGGGCGCGGTATTTTTCGGCCGCTTCCATCTCCTGGCGCGTCCGGCGGCGGAAGTTTTCAAAATCGGCGTACAGGCGGAGATACCGGTGTTCCATCTCTGAAAGCTTCGCTTCCAATTCGGCGATCTGCGCCTTTGCCGCCGCCAACTCATTGGCCGTCGGCGCCTCTTCAGCTGGTTCCGCCGCTTCCTCCCCGCCGGCTTGTTCTCTTGCCTCTTCAAGAGGAGCGCCGCCTGCTTCACCCTCAGGCTGCGGGGCAGCTTCTTCCTCGATCGGTTGCTCCCGCTCCGGCTCATCGTATGTAGCTTGTTCCGTCACTTGTTTTTCTCCTTGTTCCATTGCGTTCACCTCCCTGCCGGGGCTCTTCCCTTTTATGTATCAATGGCCACAAGGAAAGGATGGATGCGCGATCCATCCGTTATCCAATATGGCCATTCTTATTGACTTTGATACCATTTCGTCAACGCGGCCGACAAATCGGAAGCGACACGGTTTAAGACAGTGATGACGCGCGAGTATTCCATGCGCGTTGGACCAAGAATCGCGATCGCCCCGAGCGGCTCATCGCCGACCGAATACGTCGCTGTAATCAAGCTGCAATTTTCCATGCCGCGCAGTTCGTTTTCATGCCCGATCGAAACCCGAACTCCTTTCTGGGTTTGCTTGCGGAGCAGGCGATAAATGTCTTTTTCTTGCTCAATGATGTTCAGAAGCGGGCGCACTTTTTGGATGTCGCTGAACTCCGGCTGGTTGAGCATATTCGCCTTGCCGGCGAAAAACACTTTTTCTTCTTCAGGAACGTCGATCGTCTCAATGAGCGTATTGAGCATGCTGTCGTAGTTGCGGATGTGCCGGCGCAATACATCGGCGACTTCCGTCTCCATTTTTTCTTTCAAATCGATGAGCGGCACACCGTTCAACCGTTCGTTGAAAATGTTGACCATTTTTTCGAGATCGCCGGCATCCATCGACGGCGGGATCGTTACGACCCGGTTTTCGACATGGCCGGTGTCCGTCACGACGATAGCGACGGCTGTCTGTTCATTGAGCGGAACGATTTGCATCCGCTTCAGCTTGCTTTCTTTAAACGCCGGCCCGAGCGCGATCGATGTATAGTTGGTCAGCTCGGATAAAATTTGCGCCGATTTTTGCATCAGCTTTTCCAACTCATAGATGCGTTCGGCAAACACGGAGCGGATTTTTTGAATATCGGCCCTTGTCAACCGTTGCGGCGGCAGCAAATGGTCGACGTAGTAGCGGTATCCTTTTTCCGACGGCACGCGGCCGGAAGAAATGTGCGTTTTTTCAATATAGCCGAGCTCCTCCAAATCCGCCATCTCATTGCGGATCGTCGCCGAGCTGAACGCGATTTGATGCTTTTTCGATAACGTCCGCGAACCGACAGGCTGCCCGGAACGAATGAAATCGTCGATGATCACCTGTAAAATCAGCAGTTGGCGGTCCGTTAACACGTGTCTCACCTCTGTTAGCACTCAAACAATTCGAGTGCTAAATCTACTATTAGGGTAGCAAATCGCCCGGCAAATGTCAATGTTTACATTCCATCGATGAAAGCGGCAAACACCTCGTTGCCAAGCAGCCGGCCCTGCTTTGTCAAGCGGATGTGGGTCGCCGTTTCCTCAAGGCGCCCGTTTTCGACTTCCCGGCGGATCGCCTTGCCAAATATGTCGTGGATGTCACGACCGAATTTTTGCCGAAAGCAGGCTTTCGACACCCCTTCCGTTTTGCGCAGCCCTAAAAACATTTCCTCTTCCATTTGCTCGCGAACAGTCAAACGGTGAACCTCGCGGTGCGGCCATTCACCGCGTTCGATCGCAGCGATGTAATGCCGGATGGGGCCGACATTAGCCCGCCGCACCCCGTCGATATAGCTGTGCGCCCCAGCGCCGATGCCGTAGTACTCCTCGTTGTTCCAGTATGTCAAGTTGTGCCGGCTTTCAAATCCCGGCAAAGCGTAGTTGCTGATTTCGTATTGCCGGTAACCGCAGACCGCCGTCTGCTCCATCGCCGCTTCGTACATCGCTGCTTCCGCCTCTTCGCCCGGAAGGCGGAGACGGCCCTTCCGCCATTCGTTGTAAAAGATCGTTTTCGGCTCAAGGATCAGCGAATAGGCGGAAAGATGCGGCACGTGAAGCGAAAACGCCGTTTCTAAATCAGCGAGAAACTGCCCCAGCGTCTGTCCTGGCAATCCGTACATGAGATCGAGGCTGATGTTGTCGATCCCTGCTTCCCTCGCCATCACCACCGCCCGCATGGCGTCGCCGCGCCGGTGCGTGCGGCCGATCGCCTGAAGGAGCTGGTCGTCAAACGTCTGCACCCCGAGGCTCAGCCGATTCACTCCGGCATCGCGCAAAATAGCGAGCTTTTCGTCCGTCAAACCGTCCGGATTGGCTTCGACGGTAAATTCGACCGTCTGCGGGTCAAACTGAAAATGGCGGTGGATGCTTTCAAGCAAACGGCCGAGCTGCGCCGGCTCGAGCACGGTCGGCGTGCCGCCGCCGATGAACAGCGTCTTGAGCGCACGGCCAAACTCGGCCGCCGTCCACGCCATTTCCTTGTCCATCGCCCGCAAATAGTCGTCAATCGGCTGGCCGGCGGCGAACACTTTGTTGAAATCGCAATAGTGGCAAATATGGGCGCAAAACGGGATATGAAAATAGGCTGAGATGGCCATCGGTCACCCTCCTTTCAGCCGGCCGGCGCCGCAGGAAACAAACAAGGCTATCCCCGAAGGAGACAGCCTTGCCTGCTATTTCTTCTGGTCGTCGATTTTCAAGACGGCCATAAACGCCTCTTGCGGCACTTCGACCGATCCGATTTGTTTCATCCGCTTTTTTCCTTCTTTTTGCTTCTCAAGCAGCTTCCGCTTCCGCGACACGTCGCCGCCGTAACATTTGGCAAGCACGTTTTTGCGCAATGCTTTGATCGTCGAGCGGGCGATGACTTTGTTGCCGATCGCCGCCTGCACCGGCACTTCAAATTGCTGGCGCGGAATCAAATCTTTCAGCTTCTCAACGATCGCTTTGCCGCGCTCGTACGCCGAATCGCGATGGACGATAAACGATAAAGCGTCGATTTTTTCACCGTTCAGCAAAATATCCATCTTGACGAGATTGGACGGCCGGTAGCCGATCAATTCGTAGTCGAACGACGCATACCCTTTCGTGTTCGACTTTAAGGCGTCAAAAAAGTCGTAGACGATTTCGGAAAGCGGGATGTCGTAAATGAGCATGACTCGCTTTTCATCCAAATATTGCATATCGACAAACGTGCCGCGCTTTCCTTGACAAAGCTCCATCACCGGCCCGACGTAGTCGTTTGGCACCATGATCGTCGCTTTGACATACGGCTCTTCAATGCGGTCGATTTTTTGTGGGTCGGGCATGTTTGTCGGGTTGTCGACGCCAACTTCCGTCCCATCGGTCAAATGCACCTTATAGACGACGCTCGGCGCGGTCGTGATCAAATCGATATGAAACTCGCGCTCGAGCCGCTCTTGGATGATTTCCATATGAAGCAAGCCAAGGAAGCCGCAGCGGAAGCCGAACCCAAGCGCCTGCGACGTTTCCGGTTCAAAGTGGAGCGCCGCATCGTTGAGCTGCAGCTTCTCGAGCGCCTCGCGCAAATCGTTGTAGCGCGCCGTATCGATCGGATACATGCCGCAAAACACCATCGGATTGAGCTTCCGGTAGCCCGGGAGCGGCTCAGCCGCCGGCCGTTCGGCATCGGTAATCGTATCGCCGACGCGCGTATCTTTCACGTTTTTAATCGAGGCGGTCAAATAGCCGACATCGCCGACCGTCAGTTCGTCGACGACTTTTTGCTTCGGCGTGAACACGCCGACTTCCGTCACTTCAAACTCTTTGCCGGTCGACATCATTTTAATGCGCTGCCCAGGCTTCACTGTTCCATCGACGACGCGGACGTAGGCGACGACGCCGCGGTACGGGTCATAAAGCGAATCAAAAATGAGCGCCTTGAGCGGCGCATCCGGGTCGCCCGAAGGAGCCGGAATTTTTTCGACGATTTTTTCCAAAATTTCCTCGATGCCGATGCCGACTTTCGCCGAAGCAAGCACCGCGTCAGAGGCGTCCAAGCCGATGACGTCCTCGATCTCTTGACGCACGCGCTCCGGTTCGGCGCTTGGCAAATCGATTTTATTAATAACCGGCAAAATTTCCAAATTGTTATCGATCGCCAAGTACACGTTCGCCAACGTCTGTGCTTCAATGCCTTGCGCTGCATCGACGACCAAAATCGCCCCTTCGCAGGCGGCCAAGCTGCGCGACACTTCGTACGTAAAGTCGACATGGCCCGGCGTATCGATCAAATGGAAAATATACTCTTCGCCATTTTTCGCTTTATATGTCAACTGGACCGCATTCAATTTAATCGTGATGCCGCGCTCGCGCTCAAGCTCCATCGTATCGAGCGTCTGCTCGCGCAATTCGCGCTCCGACAGCGCCCCTGTTTTTTCCAAAATGCGGTCCGCCAACGTCGATTTCCCATGGTCAATGTGGGCGATGATCGAAAAATTGCGGATCCGCTCCTGCCGTTTCAACCGTTCTTCCCGGTTCATCGTCTCTCACTCCTGCTTCTTCGCAAAACTACACTAGCTTTGATTATAGCAACAGCGCGAAGAAGATTCAATGATGAACGAAAAGCCAAGCCGCCGTTCGAGCTTTCCGGAAAGACGCGAAACGACCAGAGCCGCGCCAAGAAAACAACCGACAATATGGAAAGTGCAGCACTTTGTGCTCCAGCCCGCGGACGGCGTCCAAAAGAAAAAGCCGCCATTGTTGACGGCACGTTCCTGTTCCGTCCGCACATGAACGGGCTAGTCCAACGCCCGGCCGGCGAGCGAAAGCAGCGTTTCCATGAGCGCGGTGACGGCGTCGGCAAAAAGTTGGCCGAGCCTAGAGAACAAGTTGAACGTTTTCAGCTCGCGAATCGTTTCTTGCTTTTCTTCTAAATCTCCAGCAACAACCGTCCGGCCAAACACCGCCGCCTCCAGCTCTCCATTTTCCCCTTTTTTCATATCGATGACGGATGGAAACGATGGATCGGCATAACCGCGCATCCGCTTAATGCCCTCATGCGCCTGTTGCATGCCAAACAGCACGCCAAAAAAAAGGAGAAAGATCGCTAGAGTAAAGCGAATAAACCATCTTGCCATAGTGACGCCCCTTTACTTTTTCTCCGCCGGAGTCGGCGCTTCCACTTTTTCCGCCTGCCAATAATAATCACTGAATACATCAGCGAGCGCCGACGCAGAGCGGAACAGCTCGGCAAACGTATTGTCGACGCCGCCCATTTCAATTAAAATCGCGTTTTCCGACAAATCTTGGTTAAACTTTCCGTTCGTCCCGGCGCCTTTTTTCTCAATGATCCCGCGGCTCAACCCCGGATATTTCTTTTGCAGCAGACGGTGAAGCTCGGTTGCCATCTGTAAGTTTTTCTCATATTTAGCGTTTTCTCCCCCGATAATAAACGCCACTCGCGCATAATCGACGCCGTTGATCGTAACGGTCGTATACTTCCGCCGGCGCGCATCGCGGTGAATATCGATGAAATATTGCAAGTCGCGGTTTTGCTTCATGGCCGCGACGACCTCTTGGCGGGACATGTCATACGCCTGGCTGTATTTCATCCCTTGTTTCAACAATTCCGATTCGATGTCGGCTTTATTGACTTGCGCGCCGATTCCTCGCTTCTCGAGCTCTTCCGCCAGTTTTTCCCCAACTTTCGTGACGTTGACATTTCGATGAAACGCTAAATCCGGGTCGGTCACGCCTTTTAACGCCGGCAAGTACGACTCGCGCGTATGGGTATGGTAAATATAGACGACTTTTCTTCCCCCGGTCGTCCGCGCCGGAGGCGGCAACGGCTTTTCATCCTGGGCTTGTTCGGCTTGCTCAAGCTCCTCGACCGACGCCTGCCGCTCAGCAAGCATGACTTCCAGCGGCGGCGCCGATTCGTATGGAACGTTCGTGTAATCGGTCCCTTCCCCGGCGACAAGAATTTTGCTGTCATAAAGGGCAAAGCCCGGCAGTTCGCTGCCAAGCAAGCTGCGCGGATCATCGGGGCTGATGCTCGTCGCCAAGCGGAACAACAGCGACGAGTAATTCGTCTGTTGCCGCTCTTTCGGCAACAGATGGGCGAAATATCGGTTTTCCAAGGCGAACAGACGGACGAACGTCTCCTCCGGAAAATGGGCCGCCATATCGTTGAGCGATGATGACGACGGACGGTATTCCGGCCGCAGCGACGTGAGCGCTCCGACAAGCATAAACATCATCATGCAGCCAAGGATGATGAGCATCAACAGTTTCTTTATGCTGGCTCCTGGAATCGCGATCATGACGTTTTGGGAGCGCCATCGTTTCATATTCCCACCCTCTCCCGGCTTGTCTCCTCAGTTTAACGTATGGCCAAGCGGGAAAAGATAGAACTGTTTTTTGTCTAATGGGTGTAGGAGCCGACATTGCCTTGGTCGACTTGCCGGTGCAGCGCTGCATTCAGGCCGCCGGCTAATAAGTTTGCCATATCGCCGATAAACGAATCGATCTCTTTCGGGGTCACCATCAAATTATGCCCGAGCGGGGCGAGCACTTCATAGATGAGGCGCCGCTTTTCTTCATCGCCAAGCGTGCCGACCATGCCGAGAAACGTCGACCGTTCTTGCGGCGATGGCATGTCTTGTTCCGTCAATTTTCGTCTGCGCCCAAACGCCCAGCCCGCCGGGGCGAGCGCACTTGACGGCCGCTTCCCTTCGCGCATTTCGCGGCCGAAGTGCTTCAAAATGAAATCGATCGTGTCGCTCGTGATGGAGACCGCATCGACAACCGTCGGAACGCCGATCGAAATAACGGGAATGCCGAGCGTCTCGTCGCTCAGCTCTTTCCGCTTGTTGCCGACTCCGGAGCCAGGATGGATGCCGGTATCAGAAATTTGGATCGTCGCGTTCACCCGTTCGATTGAGCGGGCGGCCAAGGCGTCAATCACAATGACAAAATCCGGCTTTGTTTTCCGGACGACGCCGTCGATAATATCGCTCGTTTCAATCCCAGTCATCCCCATCACCCCCGGAGCGATGGCGCTCACCGGCCGAAAGCCTTCCTCGACGCTTTCGGGCTGCAGCTGGAACAAATGACGCGTGACAAGCACGTTTTCCACCGTCAGCGGCCCAAGCGCGTCCGGAGTGACATTTTGGTTGCCGAGCCCGACGATCAGGCAGCTCGCTTGTTCCCGAATGCGGAGCCGCTTTAAAAAGGCGCTGAGCTGCTCGGAAAAAATGCGCTGCACTTTTTGCTGCAGCTCCGTGTTTTGTTCGCGGATGCCTTGCGCTTCAATCGTCACGTAGTGGCCCGGTTTTTTGCCGATCGAGGCCGCTCCTTGCTCCGTGACATGTACGTGCGACAGCTTGACGCCGTCAATCTCCTCGTCACGAATGATGACTCCTTCAATCGGCGCGGCGCTTTCTCGTTTTTGCTGCAAACGCTCCTCGACTGCAATCTCATGCGCTTCGATCGCCAAATCCGTGCGCACCGAGTACTGGCGTAAATCAAGCGGCTGTTCCATATCGCTTCTCCCCATTTCTACCGTTTTCTTTTATTGTCGCCGCAATCAGGTCCAGTCATTCATCTTTCGTAAAGGATTTTCGCTTGG
>NZ_BCQG01000068.1 GCF_001544315.1 Geobacillus jurassicus NBRC 107829 | reverse complement strand
CCTGTATAGGTTTCGGCTTGCAATTGATCGACAAATTTTTTAAAATAATAATAAATTTGGTTCATCACCAAAAGATGTACTTGACTTTTTAAAGACAAACATGATAGCAATGTTGCTCAAATGAGGTGTATGATATGAAAAGGAAAATTGCTATTTTGGTTTTCTCTATCATGAACGTCTTTCTTTGTCAAGTACATTTTGTGGTGAAGAGCCATAAATTTGTCATTCTGTCCACTCATCGGTCGATTCATGCGCGAATAAAGCGAATAACGGTGAAGAGGAGCAGTAGCGGGCTTGACGGATGGCAGAGAGTTGACGGATGGTGCGAGTCAACCGAAGTCGGTCCGCGAACTCGCCTCGGAGTTGCCGGCGCGAACGGCTATGGCCGATAACGCCGGCCGTCGGTCCGCGTTAAGGAAGAAAGCGGGTGCGCCGTTTGGCGCGCCAAAAAGGGTGGTACCGCGGGAAGCGCGCCTCTCGTCCCTTTGCGTGGGGATGGGAGGTTTTTTTGTACATATTTTCGTCAATGATGCAAGTAGAACTGGATAGGAGGAGTGCTGCGATGAGCTTCAACCACCGCGAAATCGAAAAAAAATGGCAAGCGTACTGGGAGAAAAACAAAACGTTCCGCACCCCGGACGAGAGCGACAAGCCGAAGTTTTACGTTCTCGACATGTTCCCGTATCCGTCCGGCGCCGGCTTGCACGTCGGCCATCCGGAAGGATATACGGCGACCGACATTTTGGCGCGCATGAAGCGGATGCAAGGGTACAATGTCCTTCACCCGATGGGCTGGGACGCGTTCGGGCTGCCGGCTGAGCAATATGCGTTGGATACCGGCAACGACCCAGCCGAATTTACGCAAAAAAACATCGACAACTTCCGCCGGCAAATCAAGTCGCTTGGCTTTTCGTACGACTGGGACCGGGAGATCAACACGACCGATCCGAACTATTACAAATGGACGCAGTGGATTTTCTTGAAGCTGTATGAAAAAGGGCTCGCCTACATGGATGAAGTGCCGGTCAACTGGTGCCCGGCGCTTGGCACGGTGCTGGCGAACGAGGAAGTGATCAACGGCCGAAGCGAGCGCGGCGGGCATCCGGTCATCCGCAAGCCGATGCGGCAATGGATGCTGAGAATCACCGCCTACGCCGACCGTCTGCTTGAAGACTTGGAAGAGCTCGACTGGCCGGAAAGCATTAAGGAGATGCAGCGCAACTGGATCGGCCGCTCGGAAGGAGCGGAAATTGAGTTTGCCGTCGACGGCCATGACGAAACGTTCACCGTGTTCACGACACGTCCCGATACGCTCTTTGGCGCGACGTACACCGTCTTGGCGCCGGAGCATCCGCTTGTTGAGAAGATCACGACGCCGGAGCAAAAGCCCGCTGTTGACGCCTACTTAAAGGAAATTCAAAGCAAAAGCGACCTTGAGCGCACCGATTTGGCGAAAGAAAAAACGGGCGTGTTCACCGGCGCCTACGCCATCCATCCGGTCACAGGCGACAAGCTGCCGATTTGGATCGCCGACTACGTGTTGATGAGCTACGGCACCGGGGCGATCATGGCCGTGCCGGCGCACGATGAGCGCGACTACGAGTTTGCGAAAAAATTCAACTTGCCGATCAAAGAAGTCGTCGCCGGCGGCGACATCGAAAAAGAAGCGTACACCGGCGACGGCGAGCATATCAACTCCGAGTTTTTGAACGGCCTGAACAAACAAGAAGCGATCGAAAAAATGATCGCTTGGCTTGAGGAAAACGGCAAAGGGCGGAAGAAAGTGTCCTACCGGCTGCGCGACTGGCTGTTCAGCCGCCAGCGCTACTGGGGCGAGCCGATTCCGATCATTCATTGGGAAGACGGCACGATGACGCCGGTGCCGGAAGAGGAATTGCCGCTCGTTTTGCCGAAGACGGATGAAATCCGCCCGTCGGGAACGGGCGAGTCGCCGCTCGCCAACATTGAGGAGTGGGTGAACGTCGTTGACCCGAAAACGGGCAAAAAAGGGCGGCGCGAGACGAACACGATGCCGCAATGGGCCGGAAGCTGCTGGTATTATTTGCGCTACATCGACCCGCACAACGACAAGCAGCTCGCCGATCCGGAAAAGCTGAAACAATGGCTGCCGGTCGACGTCTACATCGGCGGGGCGGAGCACGCCGTCTTGCATTTGCTTTACGCCCGCTTCTGGCATAAGTTTCTCTACGACCTTGGCATCGTGCCGACGAAAGAGCCGTTCCAAAAGCTGTTCAACCAAGGGATGATTTTAGGCGAAAACAACGAAAAAATGAGCAAATCAAAAGGCAACGTCGTCAACCCGGACGACATTGTCGAAAGCCATGGAGCCGACACATTGCGGCTGTACGAAATGTTCATGGGGCCGCTTGAGGCATCGATCGCCTGGTCGACGAAAGGGCTCGACGGGGCGCGCCGCTTCCTCGACCGCGTCTGGCGTCTGTTTGTGACCGAAAATGGCGAACTGAATCCGAACATCGTCGACGAACCGGTAAACGATACGCTGGAACGCGTCTACCACCAAACGGTGAAAAAAGTAACGGAAGACTATGAAGCGCTCCGCTTTAACACCGCCATTTCGCAGCTCATGGTGTTCATCAACGAAGCGTATAAAGCGGAGCAAATGAAAAAAGAATACATGGAAGGATTCGTCAAGCTTTTGTCGCCGGTCTGCCCGCACATCGGCGAAGAATTATGGCAAAAGCTCGGCCATGCGGACACGATCGCTTATGAACCGTGGCCGACGTATGATGAAACGAAGCTCGTTGAAGACGTCGTAGAAATCGTCGTGCAAATCAACGGCAAAGTGCGGTCGCGGCTGCATGTGCCGGCGGACTTGCCAAAAGAAGCGCTCGAGGAGCGGGCGCTCGCCGATGAAAAAATCAAAGAGCAGCTCGCCGGCAAAACGGTGCGCAAAGTGATCGCCGTCCCAGGCAAACTCGTCAATATCGTCGCCAACTGATGGCAAGAGCGGGCTTCGGCCCGCTCCCTATCCACCAAAGAAAGGAGTACATCTGCCATGGAAGAGATCAAGGAAATCACGCCGGCTGAAGTGAAAGAAAAACTCGAGCGCGGCGAAAAGCTGAACATTGTCGATGTGCGCGAAGACGAGGAAGTCGCCCTCGGCATGATCCCTGGCGCCAAACATATCAAAATGGGCGACATCCCCGATCGGCTTGCGGAATTCGACCGCAACGAAGAATACATTTTCGTCTGCCGCTCCGGGCGGCGGAGCGAAAACGTCTGCCGCTACTTGCAGGAGCTCGGCTACCGCGTCCGCAATATGACGGGCGGCATGCTCGAGTGGGAAGGGGAAACAGTGCCGAAACGATAAGCGCTTCCGGCTGGAAGGACAGGGCATGGCGGCGGGCCGTCATCCAAGTGATCCCGTTCCGTCGAGACCAAAACGACGGAAAGTGTCAGCGAATGGGAAATGGATCCATCCGAACGGCCCCGTTCAGTCAAGATGCAGAGGAATGGTTCGCTGCCGCCGGCCTTTCCATGCGTCGGCCGGCGGCTTGCGCTTCCCCGTTCCGCTTGCGGGATAGGAGCGAAAAAGCGTCCCAGCTTTTTGGGGCGCTCTTTTCATTTTGTTTTAGTGCCAAAGTGTGATGCAAGAAAAAAAAGGAAAGGGTATAATTTTCAATAAAATCAGACACTTGTCCGAAGGAGGAGCTTCCTGTTGAAACTTGGCGACCGCTTGAAATTCGCCCGCTTGATGAAAGGCATGACCCAAGAAGAAACCGCCGAAGGCATTATTTCGGTTTCATATTTATCGAAAATCGAAAATAATCAAGTCGTCCCAAGCAAAGAGGTGCTCGAATGGTTGTTTCGGCGGCTGGACATCCGGCCCGGCGGAAACGAAACAACGCCTTCATGGTTCGAATGGGTGATGTCGTGGTACAGGGCGATGATGAGCCGTGATGCGCCTGCCGCGCAGGAACTGTATGAAATGGTCAAAGAACGATGCGAGCAGTCCGGAGATGCCGAAGCCATGATTTATTTTCAGCTGATGCGAATCCGGTATTTGCTGCTTCTTGGTGACAAAAAGGGGGCGGAAACGGCGGCGCAAAGCGTGCAGGATTGGTATGGGTCGTTCAGTGATGACATGCGCTATTATTATTGGAAATTCTTTGGCCTTTTGTATTACTGTCAAGAAAAATATGACGACGCCTTGCGTTGCTATAAAAAGGCAGAACAGCTGCTGAAGGGAGAATGGAAAATGAGCGGGGAGGAGGCCGATTTGGCTTACTTGTCGGCGCTTGCTTCTAGCCGTCTGTGGAAATGGTTCCAATGCCTTCATTACGCCGAGCGAGCGCTGGCGCTCAGCCAGGCGGAATACGACTTGCGGCGGAGCGCCGAATGCCATGTGCTGTTGGCGATTTGCTATCGGCGCTGCGGGGAGATCGACAAAGCGGTCGAACATTGCCTGTCGGCGCAAAAAGCGGCGGGTATGGCGAATGATCGGCGCCTTCTTGGTATTGTCGAGCACAATCTCGGCCACTTGAAGGGGATGAAACGCCAGTATCGCGAGGCCGTGCAACATTACGAAAACAGCTTGATATATAAAGAGGACGCCCCGCTGGATGCCCGGCTCATCACGCTTTTGTCGCTCGTGCGCATGCATTGTGAGGCCAAGCATTATCGCAAAGCGTGGATGATCGTCGAGGAAGGATGGAAACAGCTCGAACAAGCCCCTAACGGAGCGGTGGAGCATTATGAGTATTATTTGCATTTTTCCATTTACCGGCTGCTTTTGAGCGAAGAAGACGAACCGTTGGAGCGGCTGCTCAAACAGGAGGCGATTCCATACTTCCAAAAAAAGAAGGAGTATGACGACGCTTCTTTGTACGCCGAATATTTGGCCGATTGTTATATGCGGAGGCGCCAGTACAAGCTGGCGGCCCAATATTACCAGTTAAGCTGCGCTCTCTTGCGGAAGAAAACCGGCGTTTGAAAGGAGGTGAAGCTAGGTGAAAAAGCGGGTCATTGTGATCGTCGCTCTCGCCGTCCTTGGCCTCGCTTCGGCCTTTGGCCAAGGCATCGGGGTGCAAGAAGCGGCTAAAGATGAGCATCCGCCGCCGACGGTGATCGCCCGATGAACGGCGCGGCCGAACCGCTGCTCTGCCTGTATGCACGATGGGAAATGTCTTGTGGTTTTTTCTTCTTTGCTCGAACCGATTCATCTTCCGCTTTCGTTCGATAGTCGAAAGCAAGGATGGATCGGTTTTTTTGTTTGGCTTGGCGTATGGGGTGAAAGGATTTGCCCCTAGTCGTTTCATCGCAGGTACAGAGATATAAAGAGGGAAAACGGGAAAATAAATGATCCGCTCAAGCTCTGTTTCGTTTCGATATTTTCCCAATACCCACTGAAAATATATTGATATAAAATTTAAAATAAATAGAATAATTAAACAAATAAAGGGAAGGGGTAAAGAGAATGAAAAAACGGGCGATGCTTGGAACGATTGCGTTGGCGCTTGGCTTAATGGCCGCACCGGTGGGCGCATCAGCCAAAGAAAGAGCGATGGTATGGGATCAACAATGGAAAACGCCGTCGTTTATTTCCGGATCGCTGTTCAAAGGGGAGGGGATCGACCCGGAAGAATTGGTTTACCGCTATATGGATCAAGAGAAGGATATGTTCCGGCTTGGTGGACAAGCCCGCGAACGGCTGGCGCTGATCAGCAAACAAACGGATGAACTCGGCCATACGGTCATGCGTTTTGAACAGCGTTATCAAGGCATCCCGGTGTATGGCGCCGTGTTGGCTGCGCACGTCAAAGGCGGCGAATTGTCTTCCTTATCTGGAGCGCTCATTCCGAACTTGGACAAGCGAGGGGTGAAAAAAGAAAAAACGATTGCCGTTCAAGAAGCGGAAGCCATCGCAGAACAAGATGTGATCGAGACGATCACGAAAGAACGCCCGGAGAAGGAAGACGGGAAACCGACGCGGCTGATCATTTATCCGAGCGGAGAGGAGGCGCGCCTTGCTTATGAGGTCAATGTCCGCTTTTTAGCGCCTGTTCCGGGCAATTGGATGTATATCATCGATGCGGGAAGCGGCGCTGTGTTGAATAAATGGAATCAAATGGATGCGGCCAAGCCGGGAACCGGTCCGACGGTCGCCGGCACGTCGACCGTCGGCGTCGGCCGCGGTGTGTTGGGCGATCAAAAATATATTAATACCACCTACTCTTCGTATTACGGCTATTACTATTTGCAGGACAACACGCGCGGCAGCGGCATTTTTACGTACGATGGCCGCAACCGCACGACGTTGCCCGGCAGCCTGTGGGCCGACATTGACAACCAATTTTTCGCCAGCTATGACGCGGCGGCCGTGGACGCCCATTATTACGCCGGCGTCGTGTATGACTACTACAAAAATGTGCACGGCCGTCTGAGCTATGACGGCAACAACGCCGCCATCCGTTCGACCGTCCATTACGGACGCGGCTACAACAACGCGTTTTGGAACGGTTCGCAAATGGTGTACGGCGATGGAGATGGACAGACGTTTTTGCCGCTTTCCGGAGGCATTGATGTCGTCGCTCATGAGTTGACCCACGCCGTGACCGATTATACCGCCGGGTTGGTGTACCAAAACGAGTCCGGTGCGATCAATGAAGCGATGTCCGACATTTTCGGCACGCTCGTGGAGTTTTACGCCAACCGCAATCCGGACTGGGAGATCGGCGAAGACATTTACACGCCGGGCATTGCCGGCGATGCGCTCCGCTCGATGTCCGATCCGGCGAAATACGGCGATCCGGATCATTACTCGAAACGCTACACAGGCACACAAGACAATGGAGGAGTTCATACAAACAGCGGCATCGTCAACAAGGCAGCCTACCTGCTCAGCCAGGGCGGCACGCATTATGGAGTGAGCGTCACCGGCATCGGCCGCGACAAAATGGGGAAAATTTTTTATCGCGCACTCGTCTACTATTTGACGCCGACGTCGAACTTCAGCCAGCTGCGCGCCGCCTGCGTGCAAGCGGCCGCTGATTTGTACGGGGCGGCGAGCCAGGAAGTCAATTCGGTGAAACAGGCGTTCAATGCTGTAGGAGTTTATTAAGGTGAACGGTTCATCCCTTCCGTTCTTTCCAACACGCGCCCTGTTGTTTGGGGCGCGCGTTGCTTTTTGCAGAGCAGGATTTTCCCTAAACGTGTGGAAAGAAAAAAGAAAACGGGGGGATGGCGATGTACAAAGTGAAAGTGTTTGATAAAGAGCATGAAAAAGATTTGGAGGCGGCGGTCAACGATTTTTTAGCCCGCCTGAAAGACGGGCAGTTGATCGATGTCAAGTACAGCGTCGCCGCCATGGAATCGGAAGGCGAGCAAATTTACTGTTTTTCCGCCATGGTCATTTACCGGACTTGACATTCCATACGGCTCAAGCCGTGGGATTCTTTGGGTCGTTTGCGCTCTTATCCATTTCAAGCGGCAAAATTCTGTAACCCGCCAAAGGGCGTCCAACGCTTTTTTCATTGGCATTTCAATTTCAGGCGGTAAAATTTTGCAACTGCCCGCCTTGAAGACGGGCGTTGCCGGAATGTCCGCGGATGGCCCGGAGCGCTCGAGCAGCATGGGGACGACGGTCAATCCTCTGTTGTCTGCCCTGTGGGGCCGCTGATCCTGCTTTTTTCCGTCAATGCATAGCGGGCGGCATTGACGCCGGCGAGCCGCCCGGTGACAAGGGCAGCGGTGATGTTGTAGCCGCCCGTGTAGCCGTGAATGTCCAAAATTTCCCCGCAAAAGTAAAGGCCGGCCATGCATTTGGAGGCCATTGTTTTCGGCTCAATTTCTTTGACCGACACGCCGCCGCCGGTGACGAATGCTTTCTCAAGCGGCAGCGTGCCGTGGACGGAAAAGGTGAACTGTTTGCACTGCCGGACAAACGCCCGGAGCGCCTCATGGCCGACCGTGCCCGCAGAGGCGTGCGGGTCGATGCCGGCCCGCTCGAGCAAAAAGACAGCGTACCGCTCCGGCAGCACCGTTTTGGCGATCGTTTTCATCGCCTTTTTCGGCTCCTCTTTGCACAGCTTGGCGAAATGTTGAAACAGCTCTTCCTGCGTCGCGTCCGGAAGCGCGTCGATGCTCATTTCGACCGCGCCGTCCGCCGCTTTTTTCAACGCCTTGACGACGAATTGGCTGCACCGGAGGGCGGCTGGGCCAGAAATGCCGAAATGCGTAAACAGCATGTCCATCCGGTGGGTGATGATCGGCTTGCCATTCGGCTTTAAGACGCTCAAAGCGACGTCGCGCAGCGACAAGCCTTGCAGCGTCCGCTCTTTGATGAACGGCTCATGCGAGACGATCGGCACTTCGGTCGGAAACAATTCGGTCACCGTGTGACCCGCTTTTTCCGCCCACGGATAGCCGTCGCCCGTTGAGCCGGTTTGCGGCACCGATTTGCCGCCGACGGCGACGACAACCGCACGGGCCGTGATCGTTTCCCCGCTTTTCAGCGTGACGCCGACCGCTTTCCCTTGTTCATACAACACGTCCGCCACCGGCGATTCAAGCCGAACATCGACGCCGAGGCGGCCGAGCTCGCGAACAAGCGCGTCGACGACCGACTGGGCGCTGTCGCTTTTTGGGAACATGCGGCCGTGGTCTTCCTCTTTGAGCGGCACGCCGAGCCGCTCAAAGAAGCGGATGATGTCTTCATTGTTGAACACCGAGAAGGCGCTGTACAAAAAGCGGCCGTTGCCGGGAATATGGCGGACGATTTCCTCGACCGGCAGCCGATTCGTCACGTTGCAGCGTCCGCCGCCGGAGATGGCGAGCTTGCGCCCGAGCTTCGTTCCTTTTTCCAACAAGAGCACCTTCGCCCCTTCTTCGCCGGCGCCGATCGCCGCCATGAGCCCGGACGGCCCGCCGCCGATGACGATGACGTCGTATCCCATATTCATTCCACCCTTTCGTTTCACGCGTGGACGATATTTTTCGTTCCATTGACAACTATGGTAAAATAGATATGTTGTCATTTTCAACGTCCATGGCTAGGGAAGGGGTCATATGTCAACATCGAAACTGCTGCGCGGCACGTTTATTTTAACGGCTGGCGTGATGATTTCCCGTCTTCTTGGCTTGTTTTACGTCATCCCGTTTTACCATCTTGTCGGTGAGCGCGGCGGAGCGCTGTATGGATACGGCTATGTGCCGTACCAAATTTTTTTGAGCTTGGCGACCGGCGGGCTGCCGGTGGCGGTGTCAAAGTTTGTATCGAAATACAACGCGCTTGGGGAATACGGCGTCGGCTATCGGCTCTTTCGCTCCGGCCTTGTCTTGATGATAGCAAGCGGCATCGCCTCATGGCTCATTTTGTATGCCTTGGCCCCCGTCTTGGCGCCGCACGTCATCGACGCGAAAACGAACGTCAACTCGGTCGACGACGTCACGGCCGTCATCCGCGCGGTCAGCTTTGCGCTCCTCATCGTGCCGGTGATGAGCTTGATCCGCGGGTTTTTTCAAGGACATGAATCGATGGGGCCGACGGCGCTGTCGCAAGTCGTCGAACAAATCGCGCGCATCGCTTTTTTGCTTGGGGCGTGCTACGTCATTTTGCGCATCATGAACGGTTCTGTTGTCACCGCCGTGAGCGCGGCGACGTTTGCGGCGTTTGTCGGGGCGGCGGCGGGGCTTTTGGTGCTCCTTGTCTACTGGTGGAAGCGGCGTCCGTATTTGCAGTCGTTGCTTGCGCGCGACCGCGGCGAAGCGGACGTGTCGCTTTTGGCGATGTATCGGGAGCTTTTGCTTTCCTCGATTCCGTTTGTCTTTGTCGGCTTGTCGATGTCGCTGTACCAACTCGTCGATCAGTTTACGTTCAATCACGCGATGGCGGCGGCGGGCCGCGGGCACATCTCGGAGCATGCGTATTCCGTGTTCAACATGTGGGCGCAAAAGCTCGTCATCATTCCAGTGACGCTCGCGACCTCGTTCAGCTTGGCGCTCATCCCGACGATTACGAAAGCGTATGTCGCGCAAGACCGGAAAGCGCTGCGGCAATATTTGAACCAGACGTTTCAAGTGCTCATGTTTTTAACGCTCCCGGCCGTCATCGGCATGGCGGTGCTTGCAGGGCCGGTGTACAGCTCGTTTTACAGCTATGATCCGCTTGGCGAACAAGTGTTGCGCTGGTATGCGCCGGCGGCGATTTTGTACGCTTTGTTTTCTGTGACGGCGGCGATCATGCAAGGCATCAACGAGCAGCGGTTTACGGTCGTCAGTTTGACAGCCGGCTTGCTTGTGAAGCTTTTGCTCAACACGCCGCTCATTATGAAATGGTCGGCCATCGGGGCCATTGTTGCCACGATGGCGGGCTATTTCGTCTCTGTGGCGTTCAACTTATGGGTCATTCAGCGCCGCACGCGCTACCGCTATCGGTTTGTCGCCCGCCGGACGGCGTTTATGGCCATCTTGACGGCGGCGATGTCAGCGGCGGTTATGGGGGTCGAGGCTCTGACGGCCCGATGGATCGATTACCGCGCCGGCACCGCTGAATCGGTGGGCGCTGTTGCTATCGGCGCGGCGGTCGGGGCAGCCGTCTACTTGTTTCTCAGCATCCGTTCCGGCTTGTTTGCGGCGTTGTTTGGCGATCGGTTCGCTTTTTGGCGCCGGAAAGAGAACAAGGCCGTATCCTGACCGCCATTCTGGCTGATCGGCGTCCAGTTGAGCGGCAGCCTCGCCTTTAGGCGGAGCCATCCATTGGGTTTCGGCCGTTATCGGCTTGATGCAACATAAAAACGAAGAAGGCGGGCTTTCCACCGCCTTCTTTCTCTGTTCTGTTTACGAAAGGCCGAGCCGGCGTTCGATGCGATCGAGGCGGCTTTCTACTCGGTCAAGCCGGCGGTCGAGCCGCTCGACAGCCCGCTCAAGCCGTTCGATGCGCCGCGCCCAGTTGGCGAATTGCCCGCCGGGGTATCCGGGCCAAAATTGGCCGGCTGGCGGCTGTTGACGGTAATCATCAAACGTTGGGATAGAATAGTAGTATTCATTCATCGGCAAATCCCCCTTCTTCATGTTTCCTTCATAGTGTATGGGGGGAAGGCGGAAGCGGATTAGATGAACGCCCAAAGAAAGTCGCTATTTTTAGGAGGAGGTTTTATGGAACTGCGCATTGACAAGCTGCTCGCCCATATGGGCTACGGAACAAGGAAAGAAGTGAAAAAGCTGCTCAAGTCCGGCGCGGTGAAAGTGGACGGCGCGCCGGTCCGCGATGCGAAAACGAAAGTGCGGCCGGATGAGCAAATCGTGACCGTGTGGGGAGAAACAGTCGAGTACAAGCCGTTCATTTACTTGATGATGAACAAACCGCCGGGGGTGGTTTCGGCGACGGAAGATGCGGTGGAAGAAACGGTCGTTGACCTGCTTGAGGAGGAAGACCGGGCGCTCGCTCCGTTTCCGGTCGGGCGGCTTGACAAAGATACGGAAGGGCTTTTATTGTTGACGAATGACGGGCAGCTGGCCCATCAGCTGTTGTCGCCGAAAAAACATGTGCCGAAAACGTACTTTGCCGTCATTGACGGGGAAGTGACGGACGTCGATGTGGCGGCGTTCCGGCGCGGCGTTGTGCTTGATGACGGCTATGTAACGAAGCCTGCCGAGCTCGTCGTGCTAAAATCCGGCCTCCGTTCCGATGTCGAGGTGACGATTACAGAAGGGAAGTTCCATCAAGTGAAACGGATGTTTCAAGCGATCGGCAAGCGGGTCGTCTATTTAAAGAGAATGCAAATGGGGCCGCTGCCGCTTGACCCGGATTTGGCGGTCGGCGAGTATCGGGAGCTGACAGACGAAGAGGTGGAAATGTTGAAACAGTACCGGCCGGAGATGGACGAAAAAAAAGGAACCTAAGTCGGTTCCTTTTTTATGGAAAAGTGATGAATCGTCGATTTTGAGAAAAAGCTGTCTCGCGTCCATCTCTCATCTTGCCTTTGCCCTATTGGCACCGGGTTTACGAAGAGATGCGCACTTTCTTGTTTGTGGTCGTCCATTTACCCTTGCTTGGGCTGCGAACGAGATCGTTGTACATAAGCACGTTTAAGTCGCGCTGGATCGTTCGTGGGGTGGTGCCGAACTCATCAACAAGCTCCTGGGTCGTAACCGTTCCTTTTTCACTAATGTACATGTACACGGATTTGATGCGGGTAAGCATCCGATGTGTTGAAGGTTTCAAAAGACCACTCCCTATCTTAGCATCATTCGCATGGCACAACCGACAGCTAGCAGATGAGAGATGTCTTTGTCTGTTTACTACCATTGTACACGAAATGAGAGGGAAAATGCTACCCGGTTGCCTCTATTCACGAAAAATTTCAACATTTTGTCATGAAACGGAAAACGATTTGCAACGAATGAAACATTTTGACTTCCTGTTTTTGATATGATACGTTGGCAACAAAGAGTGTTGAATAAGGAAAGGAAGAATGGCGTTGAACATCGACTGGATGAAAGAAGCAAAGAAGCGGAAAGACGATTTGATCCGCGACGTGCAAGCGCTTGTCCGCATTCCGAGCGTCCGCGATGATGAGCAGGCGCAGCCGGGGGCGCCGTTTGGGCCCAAGGTGGCTCAGGCGCTTGAGTATATGCTTCACCGCGGCCGGGAGGAAGGGTTTCGCGTCAAAAATGTGGACGGGTTTGCTGGGCATATCGAAATGGGGCATGGGGAGAAACTTGTCGGTGTGCTCGGCCATATCGACGTCGTGCCGCCCGGGGACGGCTGGACGATGGATCCGTTTGCCGCTGATGTGCGCAATGGCCGCATTTACGGGCGCGGTGCGATCGATGACAAAGGGCCGACGATGGCCGCGTTTTACGCGATGAAAATCATCCGTGACCTCGGGCTGCCGATCGGCAAGCGGGTGCGGCTCATCATCGGGGGCGATGAGGAGAGCGATTGGCGGTGTGTAGAGCACTATTTTCGCCATGAAGAAATGCCGGATGTCGGATTTGCGCCGGATGCTGATTTCCCGATCATTCATGCGGAAAAAGGGATCATTGACGCCGATTTGTCGTACCGCCCGCCGGGGCAAGAGGAAGCTGAAGGGTTCGCGCTTGCCTCATTCCAAGCCGGGCGCCGCTACAATATGGTGCCGGATGCGGCCGAAGCGGTGGTGGAAGGAGCGGGGCGGACGGAGGAGCTGCTTGGCCTCTATGAACAGTTTTGCCGGGAGCGCGGCGTAAAGGGGAGCATCAGGCAAAGCGAAGGGGCCGTCGTCTTTCAATTGGAAGGGGTGTCCGCTCATGGCGCCGAGCCTGAGCGCGGCAAAAACGCCGGCGTCTATTTGGCGCAGTTTTTGGCGTCTCTTCCGCTCGATAGCCAAAGCCGACCGTTCGTACAATTTCTCGCTTCTTCGTTTTCTGACACCCGCGGTCAGGAGCTCGGCCTTGCGTATCGCGACGAACAAAGCGGCGACTTGACCGTCAACGTGGGGGTGCTGTCGTATAACCGGCGGCATGGCGGAACGATTGGGCTGAACATCCGCTATCCGGTGACGGCCGACGGCGACGCGATCCACCGGACGCTCGCTGGCGCCGCGGCTGAACATGGATTCGCGCTCAGCCGGTTCAGCGATACGAAGCCTCATTATATCGACCCGAACCACGAGCTTGTCCGCACGCTTCAGCGCGTCTACGAAGAGCAGACAGGCGAGCCGGCCCGGCTGTTGGCCATCGGCGGCGGCACGTACGCCCGCGCCTTGACCGCCGGGGTGGCGTTTGGCGCGCTGTTCCCCGGCCGCCCGGATGTCGCCCATCAAAAAGATGAGTACATCGAGATCGACGATTTGGTGAAAGCAACGGCCATTTACGCGCAAGCGATTTATGAGCTGGCTAAATAAACAGCCCGCCGCTTGGCGAAGACAAACGAACGAAAAGGCGCCGAGCGGCGGGCGGCGCTTTAGAAACGAAAGGGGAGGACGGGATGGAAGCGGCTTTAAAACGGGAAGCATCGGTGCGAAAAACGGTGTTTCCGCTCTTTTATTTTTTGATTTTTTTCGCGTTTGGCTCCTTGTTTCCGCTCTTATCCGTCTATTTGCAAGAGGAGGCGCGCCTGCCGGGAGCAGCGATCGGCTGGATCATGTCGATCACTCCGATTGTGACGATGGCCGCCCAGCCGCTTTGGGGCATGGCGACGGATTATACACGCAAACCGGTCGGGCTGTTGACGATGGCGCTCGTGTTGACAGCGCTGTTTGGGTTTCTTTATTCGCTGGCCGTAAGCTACCGGATGTTCGTCGTTTTGACCGTGCTGCTTTCGGCGGTGCAAAGCGCCATCGTTCCGCTCTCCGACAGCATCGCCCTTCATCAAGTGCGCGACCATGGCGGAAACTACGGAGCGATCCGTCTTTGGGGGTCGCTTGGCTTTGCTGCGGCGGTGTTGGTTGTCGGCTGGCTGTCCGACCATCTTGCCTTTGCGGTCATTTTTTACGTATTTTCGTTCATGTTGCTTTCAGCCGCAGCGTTGGCTTCCCGTCTGCCGCGCAGCCGCGCGGCGGGGCCGGCGGGTGGGTTGACGTGGTCTGACATCCGAGGGCTGCTTTCCGTTCGCCCGTTTTGCCTGCTGCTTGTGGCGTCCTTTTTGCTGTTTGGTCCGATTTATGCCAACAATTCGTATTTCGGGCTGTTGATCCACGAGCTCGGCGGCACGCTGACCGGCATCGGACTCGCCTTTTTGCTGGCCGCCGGAAGCGAGGCGCCGTTTATGAAAGCCGCTGATTGGCTCATTGGCCGCGTTGGCATGGCTCCCCTCCTTTTCTTTGCGGCGCTCGTGTCGACCGCCCGCTGGCTGTCGTATGTTGTCGATCCGCCGCTTTTGTTTGTCTATATGACAGCGATCCTTCAAGGATGTTCGGTCGGGCTGGCGATTCCAACCGCCCTGCAGTATGCGCGCCGTCTGGCGCCGGAACGGGTGCAGGCGACGGCCGTCGCCCTTTACTCGGCGGCGAGCAGCGGACTTGGCGCGTGGTTTTGCACTTTGGTGGGCGGGTACTTGCTTGAGCGTTGGCAAATCGGTGCCGTCTACTTGTTTTTCGGTGCTTGCACCATCGTTGGTGTGTTGGTGCTCGTTTGGCTGGGAAAACTAGAACAAAACGGTCGAATCGGCAGGTGAGAGAGGATGAAACGGAATCATTATTTTATCGCTGTTCCGCTGACAGCCGAAGCGAAACAAGCCATCGCCCGTTTTTCAGGCGACATGGCGCCGTCGCTGCCGTTTCGCACATGGGTGCATGAAGAGGATTATCATATCACCCTCGCGTTTTTAGGCGATGTGCCGCCGGAAAAAATGGCGCCGCTGTGCGAAGCGATGGCCGCCACTGCCGCCCGCTGCGCCCCGTTTTCCCTCGTGCTTGCCGGGCTCGGGACGTTCGGCGAGCGGACGGCGCCGCGCATCTTTTGGCAAGGAGTCGAAACGGAAGAGCGGCTGCATGCGCTACGGCGCGACGTGTATGAAGCGTGCATTAAGCTTGGGTTTTCCTTGGATCGGCGGCCGTTTGCCCCTCATATTACGATCGCCCGCAAATGGCAAGGAGCCGAACCGTTTCACCCGGATCGCCTTCGTTCGCTTGCCGCGGCCAAGGCGGTGTTTTCGGTTCCTGAGATCGTGCTGTATCGGACGAATATGGAACGGACGCCGAAGTACGAAGCGATCGCCGTGTTCCCGTTGCTTGGCGCGCCGATGAATGACCGGAAATAGCAGGTGAAACAATGGGTCAGCTCGTTAAGCTTACGGACTGCATTTCCCGTTATGAAACGGACGTGTACTATTATGTACCGGAATTCATCCGGCTGAAGCAACGGCAATGGGAACAGGCAAAAGCGCGGTGGCAAGCCGAACGGACGGCTGAGGCCAGCGGATGGCTTGAAACGGGCGAGACGTGGGATGTTTGGCTTGACAAACCGTCATGGTGGGAGCGGCTGACGAAACGATGGCGCCGCCGTGTCGCGCTTACGGAAGAAGAGACGTTTTCTCTTGCGCCGATGGCCCGTCCGGCGGCTACTCTGGAGGAATTGAAACAGCAGTTTCTTGATGAGTTGTTCGAGTTGCAGCTGAAATGGGCGAGTTCGACGATGATGTACGTTTCCTCTTTCGATGAGAACGTGTATAGCGATGAGACGTTGAAGTATTTTTTGCAGCGGTTTCCGGATACGTATTTATGCTTTTACCGGCCGGTCGCGATGGTCGGCAAGGCGCCGGTGGAGCTGGAGACGATGATGCTGACGCCATCCGCCGCTTGGTGCATCGCCTTCGTCGAGGGAAGGCCGGACAACATCGTCATGGCGTCAACCGACCGGTTTTGGGTCGAGCGGGCTGGAACAGAAGAAACGAGGCGGGTCAACCCGGTCGTGTCCCTGCGGCGGACGGAGCAGATCGTTTCCGAGATTTTTCGCAAACATGGGGTCGATTGGCCGATCCATCTCGTGCTGTTAAACCGCTCCGGCTACATTGACAGCGGCGGCCTTTTTCCGTTTATCCGCTATATTGATAAGCGAAATTATGACGAGTGGTTTTCCCGCCTGCGCCGCTCAGCTCTCCCGCTTCGGCACGGGCAGCTGAAAGCGGCTGAGGCGCTGCTTCGCCATTGCGCCAGCTTTTACGACCGCCGCAATGACGGGAATATGAGCGGCGAGGAAGGGCAACAATAGAAACATCTGTGCATCGATGGGGCGACCGGCCGATGATTTGGCACCGCCCTTTTTCTTTTACAGAAAAAAGTCTGAAAGCCCACGGTTTCAATCGTGGGATGAAAGACGGCGTTGCTCGGTAATCCTTAATCGGATTGCTTAGAGCAGCCATTTTTATCTTTAAGTGTCGCAGTATAATCGTTAAACGGATATAATTCATATATGGAACAAGAATATCGAAGAACGAAAACAACTGAACGCTATGG
>NZ_BCQG01000067.1 GCF_001544315.1 Geobacillus jurassicus NBRC 107829 | reverse complement strand
CGATTGGGGCGCCCGATACAAAAAAGGGGGCTTCGACGCCTTGAAGCCGAAGCGCCGTTCGGACCGCGGCCGCTTAAGACGTCTGTCCCCCGATGATGAGGATCATATTTTAGCCTTAAGGAAGGAACATCCCACCATGCCTGTGACCGTATTCTATGAACAACTTACCAAGCAGAGGGACATTCCCACCACCCTCTCATACTTTACTATATACCGATTGTTGAAAAAACACAACCTGTTGGGGAAAGAAATCTTGCCGATGCCGGAGCGAAAGCGTTTTGCGTATGGTTTCAGTCTCAGGTGGAACAGGTGGTGTGGATCGAAGACATCGATTGGCTGGACGCGATTTTCCTAACTCACATTTCGCACCCTGAATAAAAATTCAAAATAAGCCTGATTTGATCGAATAAAAATTAGTTATTTTACAATATTTGTATAAAAATTTATTTTTATGCGAATATTTGGGTTATTTTTTGTATATTATGCAAAGATTGCGAAATATGAGTTCCTAAAACGGGAGCACCGCAAGGTGAAAGCCGATGGCACGATCACCCTGAATAAGCAGCTATACGAAGTGCCGCCTCGGTTTATTGGACAATCGATTGAGCTCCGCTATGACGAACGAGGCGTCTATGTGTACGAAGAGGGCAAACGGGTGGCGGAGGCCGTTCGGGTTCGTTTGGAGGACAACGCCTATGTGAAGCGCCACCGGTCGCCGTTTGCGACGGTTTCGGTGAAGGAGGGAGAACAGAATGTATAAAACATTTTATTCCCTCTCACGGGATCCGTTTGCGAAAGAAACAGACCCGTCCGAGGCGTATCAAGGAGCGCCATTTCAGGAAGCGCTGCGGGCGCTGGAGTACGTAAAGCGAACGCGGGGATCGGGCTGTTGATCGGAGAGCCGGGGGCGGGCAAAACGTTCGCCCTTCGGGCGTGGAAAGAATCGTTTTCCCCTTCTTTGTATCATGTCGTCTACTTCCCGTTATCGACCGGAGGCGTGATGGATTTTTACCGTGGGCTGGCCCTTGGGTTGGGGGAAGGAACCTAAATACCGCAAGGTGGATCTCTTCCGCCAAATCCAGCAGGCGATCGAACGATTGTATCATGAACGGCGGATCACGCCGGTGTTCCTATTGGACGAGATGCATTTGGCAAAGGACGCCTTTTTACAGGACATCGCGATCTTGTTCAACTTTGAGATGGATTCGACCAACCCATTTGTCTTGATTTTGGCCGGGCTACCCCATTTACAGGGGAAGCTGCGGCTCAATCAGCACCGTCCTCTCGATCAGCGGATCAATCATGCGATGCCGGATGGGGCCGCTCGAGAAGGAAGAGGTGGCGGGCTGCATCGAGCATCGGATGAAACAGGCCGGGGCAAAGCATCCGATCTTCACTCCATCAGCGTTAGAGGCGATTGCCCTGCAGTCGCGGGGATGGCCTCGGGTGATCAATACGTTGGCCACGACGTGCCTGTTATACGGGCATCAGCTGAAAAAGGACGCCATTGACGAAGAAGTGGTGCGCATGGCCGCAGAGGAAATGGGGTATTAGCACGAAAGAGGCCGAATCGGCCTCTTTTGTTCCTTCTCTTTTCCATCGGTTCATCAGGCGCGCTGGAAATCTTTATCTGAAAGAGCGTGCAAACGTTCCGAAAGAATGTGCAAAATCCGGAATAATCCGGAAAAATTTTGCACATTATTTCCGAATCCGCCTGAAATAATTTGAAAAAGGGATTCTGAAATAATGTGCTAATTTACATTTTTGCATCCAATTCGGGAGTGTGGTAGGCTTGTTCATAAAGAGCACCTCCTGGGTTTGTTTGTGTCGTTACTCACATTCTACAGGAAAGGTGCTCTTTTTTCTAGGCTCTTCACCACAAAATGTACTTGACAAAGAAAGACGTTCATGATAGTGAAAACTAAAATAGCAATTTTCCTTTTTATACCATACACATCATTTGAGCAACATTGCTATCATGTTGGCCTTTAAAAAGTCAAGTACATCTTTTGGTGATAAACCTTTTTCTAGGCTCTTCACCACAAAGTGTACTTGACAAAGAAAGACGATCATGATAAAGAAAATCAAAACAGCATTTTTCCTTTTAATACCATACGTCTTTTTAAACAACATTGTTATCATGTTTGTCTTTAAAAGTCAAGCACATCTTTTGGTGAGAGTCAGTCAAGACTTTGTGGAGAACTGATTTTCGGTTCACTACGGACATTGTGAATCACCGGTTAGTGAACCATTTTCAGGAATTCATATCGTAAGCGCTTTCGGACTCTCATCCCTCATCTTGAGATGATGATGTTGCATTCCATTTTTTTACACCCAACCGGCATCCCGAAGCGCTGACAACGCTTGATGGATCGGCGTCCCGGATGACTGCTGAAGATACGGGATGTTTTGACGCATCACATCCGCCAACAACCGCCCTGCCTTCCGTTTGGCCTGTTCGATCCGCTTGGACTTCGTCGAGGCCGAGGCTGTCCTCTGGGTCTCTTCTTCTCTGACCAACGGCCCCTTTCTCCACAAAAACCCGTCGATTCGGGCCACCATCGCTTTCCAAAACGTCCGAAGGCCTTGGTCTTTCCAGCTGCGGCGGGATTTCACCCGATGCGCAAACCGGCTCATCACGCTCTCGGCGTGGCCCATCAGACACATGCCGGTCGTCTCCACCCCGTGCTCCGACAGCCACTCCCGGTAGTCTCGGATGCATCCAGGCATCGACTCGACCCGGCGGATCAAGGCGGCCAGCTGTTGTTCTTTGGCTTCGTCCCCCAACGTGCCGACCGAGCTGTTCAGCTCGACCAAAAGCCCTTCTTCGTCTTGTTTCGCCAGCTTCTTCCGCACGTCCCGCCAACGCGGATGGCCCGAGAGGCATTGGCGCAGCTCCCGCGCCACATGAAACCGATCCAGCTGAAAGCACGCCCGTTTTCCAAAATGCTCCCGGCAGGCCGTGATCCACGACGCCGCGTCGCCGTTGATGATCAAAAGGTCCCGGCACGGATCATAGGCATATTCGTTCATCAGCCACTCTTCCAACCGTTCCCACACGTCCCCCGCCCCTTCATGGAGATAGTGGCGCCGGTTCACAAGCTCTATCTGCGAGCCGTTTCGTTTCCATCCCTCGTGAACCGCCAGGATTTTCTCTTCTTTCGCTCGTTTCCCTTTCCCCTGGCGAGAAATGAACAGCCCATCCGCCTCCACAAACAGCACCCGGCCATGCCGTTCCGAAACAGGGCAGTGCAGCGAGACAGGGGCCTCCAGCACCAGTTGGCGAATCGCCTCATGGCTGAGGACCGCATACCCCACGATCGACTCCAACGTACGGGCCGCTTTGCGGTAGGAAGAGCACTCCACGGCCAACTCGACCGCTGTTTCCTCGAGGCAAGGACTGATCGATTGGGCTCCATCGAAGCCCAGTTCGGCATCCAGCAAGAAGGTATAGGCCCCTGTTTGTCGATCGTAGTAGTAGTTCCGACGGAATGTCACTTCCCCAAACAGCGTTTGGATCGTGGTCGGCCGTTTGTCTTTCAGCTGATATCGGCGCTTGTCCCTCGCTTCCGCCAGTTGTTGATCGATTTCCTCCAAAAGGGCGGCCAATACGGTGGCAAACACCTTTTGAAGAGTTCTCAACAATTGTTCCTCCAGCTCTTTTAATACAGGCCATTGTGTGGTAAGATGTTGTTGAATCTTCATGGACTCTCTCCCTCCTGTTTGGATTGTTTTTTTCCAATTACCATCCTAGCAGGGAGAGAGTCCTTTTTGCATGAAATTTGCTTTTCTCTACCGCGCTTCGCTTGGTGGCCCCGACGAGGATCGCGAACGAAAGTTCGCAACCCTCGTCGGGGAATCAATCATTCCTGAATGTCACCCACAAATATTTTACTGACACTTTTGGTGATGAACCTTTTTCTATACTTTTTGGTTTTTATTGGATAATCAACACGCCTGGTTCGGGTAGTACCTTATGGCCTTTTTCTTCTCTCAGCGCTACTGATTTTGTAAGCTCATAGATAATTTAATACCTTGTTCCATTTGTGGTAATGGATTTCCACAATAAATACACACCCCCTGTTTCCAAGCATATTCCATATCCTCAGTTATAATCTTACTACAATTTAGACATTTTATTTGCTTTCCTTGCTCAATCCTGAACTCATTGAGATGTTTTGAAATATCGAAGATGTATCTTCTTATCTGATTATGAATTGTGTTTACATCTGTAACCAGTTTTATTTTTTTCTTTGACTTTTGGTTTCAAAAATGTTAGGAAATAAAACACTTACATCAACGGCATATATCGACAGTCTTTTATTACCACCGTCTTTTGGGGGATAATCCTTCTTTCTCAAATGAACAAGTCGATGATACAAAAGATCGGTAAACTCTGCTTCTTTAATGTAATCAATATTTCTTTCGCTAAGCTCAATACAGAAGTGCGTGTGTTTTTTCTGTGTAATAAATTTCACTATTTCTGACCACAATCTTTCAGAATAACTGCTAGAAGATTTTCTTTGAAGATTCATCATTTTTTCTTCTGCTAAAGTCTTTACAGCCCGTTCCACATGCTTCTTTGAAATGATCCGGTTTCTACCCATAGTTAAGTAATCTTGTTTAAAATAATCCCAAGCCTTATTTAGCATGATCCCAAAATCTCGGGTATTACCCATTGAACATTGGACTAATATTTCAAGTAAATGTGGACGTATAAGGGCTTTTGCCTTAAATTTCTCAGAATCAAAAACTAATCTTAATCGATTTTCAATAAATTTTTCAAAGTAATTCATACAAATTTTATTATTCTCCTCATAAATAAATTGTAAGTCTAGATCAATTAAATGAGGCAAATCAGCTGCTTGTTCTAAAACCCCCAAACTTGACTTATATGGCACAAATGCAATCCAATGATAAATCGGCGATGAACTTAGCGCACGAATCATCTCAGACAGCAGCTCTTGTTCTCGAGTTTTTAGTGCACTCCATTCATCATAGAAAAAAGTGATTCCCCCTACCCCTAATAGTTCGATGATTTCGATTAGCAATGTTTTTAGTTTTTTAATATCAAGGATTATTTCTGATTTATATTTTTCTTCACTCTTTCTACTCAATTTTTCACTCCCACCACAATTAGTAGTATATCCAAAGTTGTTTATATTTTGTCCTTTCAACTCAAGATTAGAGTTTGTAGTAACCTCATCTAAGTGCACTGTTTTTGTTTCTTTAGAGAACTGTATGACCTCCTCCTCACCTTTTAAAACAAGCTTTTCCAACTCATCAAATTTCTCCTCTAGTCTACGTGTAACATTTTTCTCTTTTTTTATATTAAAAAATTGTATAATCTTAGATATACTAAACCTTTTTTGACTTTCTTCCTCATTTTGTGTTTCCTCCACAATATACATTAGCTGTTTCTTTATTTGTTTTAGTAATGCCCAGACATAAAATCTTTCTTGAACAACAACAGAACCTCCCACATTCAAATGTTCTTGTAAATTTACATATATACAAATATGATTTTTGCTCAAATTAATCTCATCTCTAGCAATAAGCATCAGATGTGATTTTCCTGTCCCTCTCAATCCCTGGATAAGGCCATTTGACTCCTTTGCTAGTACAGATAAAGTTCCCACTTTCCCTGTAACATCTACATGCATCTTTTTTAAAGCCTCAATTTTTTTTCTTGACAACTGTGAAGAAGCAACATCAAAATCAGCCCTTAAACTCGCAAAAACCTTATCCATTTTTTCAATAAACTCTTTCCCTTGTTTCATGTTTCCAGCTAGAGTCTGCTGAAGTTCCAAATCAATCCCTCCTAGTTCGATTTTTATACATTAAGGTTATAGCCCCTTAAGGAAGAATGCCTTGTCTCTTCCCCCTTTCTCTCAAAATACGCATGCAACCGATACTCGCAAATCTCTTTTGTCCAGTTGTACAATATTTTTTCGTGTTCGCGCGCAATGGGAAATTGGAGAGCAAAAATGCTGTTCTCAAAGGAAATCAACCCATTCGAACTGCCGCTCCATTTCGTCATCGGCATGCGGGCGATCAGTTTGCTCACCTTTTCCTCTTCGTACTCCCAAAGACGTTTCGTTTCCCCATCGGAAAAATCAATGCGCTTCCGATATTCTTTTTCCGTTAAGTACCGGTGAAAGAACGCCGCCGCTTGTTGCGGGGTAATTGGCTCATGCCAGCCCGATGGCCCACGCTCCAGCATAGCTTTTAGGACCACCATTTTGTAGCTTTTCGACATCACCGTGCGCTCCACTTCAACAAGCCACGGTTCGTATTTTAGGAACACTTCCTTTTCCAGCTCCGACAACTCTCCCGCCCAATATAAAAAGCCGACATAAGAGTCGAACTCTTGTTTGTACTCCGCCGCTTCACTTCTGCCGTGCAAATGCAGTTCCAAGTAGGTCGGGCGACGGCCAAGCTCCTGCTTGAGCTGCCTATAGTCAGCAAGCAGCCGTTCTTTGCGCGGCTGGCGCTTTTTCTGCATCTCCTCGAGAAGATGGATGGCTTGAACATCGAGATGCAGTTCGCACGTTTCCGGAACCGTTGGCACAACGGATTCCCGCGCCTTTTTCTTCGCTTCGCCTCGCCGCGTATCAAACAGGCGCAGTTTGACATCCGCATTGCGGTAGTTTCCGATTAAGTCGATAATGACGCAATAGTCCTTGCCTTCGTGCAGCCGCAACCCGCGCCCAACTTGCTGGGTGAAGATAGTTAATGATTCAGTCGGCCTTACAAATAAGAGCGTATCAACCGAAGGAATGTCAACTCCTTCATTGAATAAGTCCACGGTGAAAATGGCGTCCAATTCACGGCGTTCCAACATGGCAATGGCCTGCTTGCGCGAAATGGCCGTCTGCTTCGAATGAAGGCTGATCGTCCGGTAGCCGTGGCGTTGGAAATATCCGGACAGGAAATCAGCTTGCCGAATCGATGAACAAAAGACAAGCGTCCTTGTTTTCTTATATGTCTCCCACGCTCGCAAAATGTTCTGCGCCATCTCCTCGCGCAGCTGCACTTGGAGCAATTCTTCCTCATCATAGCGGTTGCCAAGCCATTTGATTTGCGAATAGTCCGTGGCGTCGTAGACCCCGTAATAATGGAAGGGAGCCAACCAGCCGCGTTGCACCGCTTCGATAAAATCAATGCGGTAGGCGACATTGCCATCGCAAATGGCATAGACGTCTTTATTGTCGTTCCGATCCGGGGTAGCGGTGATGCCGAGCAAAAATTTCGGCTGAAAATAACGAAGGACGCGTTCGTACGAGCGGGCCGCCGCATGATGGAATTCGTCGACAACAATTAGGTCAAACGAATCCGGCTGGAATGCATGCAAATGTTTTTTCATGCTCAGCGTAAAGATCGAAGCAAACACCATGTCGGCATTTCCGTCTTTTTGATTGCCATCGTACAGTCCTGCTGTCCGATCAGGAATCACGCGTTCAAACGACCGCTTCGCTTGGCGGAGAATTTCCTCGCGGTGGGCGATAAACAGCACCCGCGAAAAGCGGCGGGCGAAAAAGGCGGCCAAGTATGTTTTTCCAAGCCCGGTCGCCATGACAACCATCGCTTTGTCGTATCCTTCTTCATAGGCAGCTTCCAGACGTTCGAGCGCCTCCACTTGAGCAAAGCGCGGCTTGATGATTGTTCCGTATGCCGCCGCCGTTTCGCGGACAACATCGGCCTTGTCTGCCGCCTCCGCCTCTTCCTCTTTGTCCGTTTTCGTCGGAAGCATCAACTCAATTTCTTCGGTCTCCGCCCATATACGCGCCAAGTTCGGATGGCGCTGATGGTAATCTTGATACCGCTTTTCATAGTCAGCAACCGTTTCTTCATTGACAGACACGGTTTCCGAAGCGTAAAACAACTTTAAAAACTGCTCCATTGCTTCGACAAATACATCCTCATCAACACTCTTATCCAGCCCAAGGTTCCATTCAACACCGTCCGTGAGCGCCGAGCGAGACAAGTTGGAAGAACCGACAATGAAGCAGCCGCCCTCGGCATCTTCAAATAGGTACGCTTTCGGATGAAAGGAAATTCCCTCGCTCCGATACAAGCGGGCCTCGATGTCCGGGTGGATGGATATGAGCTCGCGCAACGCCTCTGGCTGGGTGACAAACAAGTAATCACCAACGCAAATTTTTATATCCGCCCCCCGCTCTGCAGCCGCCCGCAAACTGTCCTTCAATAGGCGAACCCCGGACTTCATGGCAAACGATGTCAGTATGTATATCGTCGACGAGCGGCTCATCTGTTCCTGCAACTTGTCGAGAAGACGTCTGGAAATCAACTCCACCTTACTCATCGTGAACCTCGATCAAGAAAATTTTTTCGCGGAAGCCGCCGCGCTGTTCCGCTTTTTTAGAACGAATTTGTTCAACTTGCTCGATCGAAGCGCCATGGCATTCAGCCAAAGCATGGATAATTTCCAACACGTCTGCGAGCTCTTCAAGAGCCGCCTCATCCGTTTCCGCTTGGACGTATTCCTCAAGCTCTTCAAACGCTTTTTTCTGCAGTTCTTTCCTATACTCTTCATCGTCAAGTATGCGGGTTGTGAACGTTTTTCCCGATTGCTCGATAATGATTGGAATGCGGTCGCGAACGAGTTTGTTGTATATCGGCATGTCCATTCCTCCATTTACAAAACTATACTGCTATTTTACAAAATTTCGCCTTTTTTTCATAGAAAGAATCCACAGAAAGCCCGCCATTTCTAAGGCCTATTGCCTGCTGCAAAATGAAAAAACCAAAAGTTTCACATACTCCCCCTCTTTCCTCCCATACTAAGAAAAATCGACATGATTCGCACTCGGGGGCTATCAAATGGAACATCGGATCCTTTGGCTGCTTGCTGCGGTGGGCATCGGTTTGCTGGGGCTCAGCTTCCGCTTTCTTTCACCAAGAGAAGTATGGCTTTCGTTTTTGCTGAATGCGTATATTTCCAGTTTGACCGGCCTGATCGTCAGCGGGGCGGGAATGCTTGCATATCCGGTGCGGCTGTTTCCAGATTATACGAACGATAGCGTGATCTTTGAATACTTGCTTTATCCTGTTGTCAGTGTGTACGTTTACGGGACATCGCGCCGCTCGGGCTGGAAAGAAATATTGATGCAATGCGCCGCTTATACGGGGGCGATGACGGCGGTCGAGATCCTGTTGGAGCGGCACACCGACCTGATCGAATACCGTACGCGGAAGTGGGGATATTCATTCGTCTCCATGTTTGTCGTGACGCTCGCGGTTCGGGTGATGGCGGGACGGCTGCTGAAAGAAAACGGGTGAGCTGGCATGTCTATTTCTCCTAGTTGGCGCTATACATATAGTATCGTTGTCCAAAAGGAGGCGAACGAGATGGTGCTGTTTGACATCAAACACCGCCTGTATTACGAAGCCATCAATTCCGCGCGCCCGAAAATGGCGCCGATCCGCCAAGACCGGGCGTGGGGGTATGTATGGAAGACCGTGAACGGCGAGCGGGTGAAGTTTTGGATCGATTTTCGGCGCGGGCAGTATCTCTATTTTGAATATGGACGAAAATGGTATCGGGTGAAGTATTTGCAGGCGAACAGGCGGAAATCGGGAGAGGACATATTGAACGGGGCGATGATTGATTTGACGGTGGACGGGCATCAGCTCCTATTGCTGAAGGGGCGCGTCCACAGCCAGACGGCGCACGCTATGTAAACGGCTGCTGCGCGCAATCGCCGCCCTAAATGAATCGACGACACAGGCATGGAACACGCCTGATCAAACGCCTGGTGGATCTATGACATTCCCATCAGCCGCACAGGCTGAACAACAGAACCCCTGACAGGAGAGGATGAAGACATGGATCGAATCCACTTATGGGTGTTGCTGGTGCTGGGCCTCATCCTATTGGTTTTCAGCTTGCGGAAACCGCCCATTAAAGACGTGATTCTCGTGTTTTTATTGAAAGCTTATTTTTCCACCTTTTTCGGTGTCATTGTAGTCGAAAAGCATTTGCTCGACTATCCCGTGAGGTTTTTGGGGCAATACTTCGACACCAGCATCTTGTTTGAATACTTTCTGTATCCGATTATGTGCGTGTATTTTTATCGAACGTCGCACCATTCGAGCTTTTTCGGCATTGTCGGACAATGCGCCTTGTATACGGCCGCTTTGACCTTCGTGGAAGTTCTTTACGAAAAGTATACCAATTTGATTACGTACCATACGTGGACATGGATGCATTCGTTTGTCACGATTTTCCTTCTGTCGTTTTTCGTTCGGATGCTGATGAAGCTGATCAACCGTTGGGAAGAGACTGTTCGCCAGCGTTCGTGACCGCTTTTCTTTATAGGAGCACCCGTGCCAATTTTGGCTCTCCACAAAAAACTGTTTGCGGCCGGACGAATGTCGGCATGAAGCCCCCATGGCGAACACGCGAGACCCCCTTGGCGGCAAATGCCGAAGCAAGCATACAGGCGGCAAAGAGCGCCCTAGTCTCCTTGCCGCCTGTCTTTCTTACGCCCACCACATCTCTGGCAATTCTTCTTTAAACAACACCTTTTTCAAAAGCGCCACGGCTTTGGACAGTCCTTCATCAATCGAAGCGAGCATGTCTTCATGCTCGATCGACAGCACGTAGTCGTAGCCGACGGCGCGCAGGGCGCTGACGATGTCGCGCCACAGTTTTTCGCTTTGCCCGTAGCCGACGGTGCGGAACACCCATGAGCGGTCGAGAATTTGGCTGTAATGTTTCGTATCGAGCACGCCGTTTTTGCGGATGTTCGCTTCGTCTAGGTACGTGTCTTTCGCATGGACGTGGAAAATCGCTTTTTCGCGGCCGAGCAGTTTGATCGCCTCAACCGGGTCGATGCCTTGCCAAAGCAGGTGGCTCGGGTCGAAGTTGGCGCCGATCGCTTCGCCGGCGTGTTCGCGCAGTTTGAGGAGCGTTTCCGGGTTGTAGACGACAAAGCCCGGATGCATTTCAAAAGCGATTTGCGTGATGCCGTGCTCCTTGGCGAACGCCGCTTCTTCGCGCCAGTACGGGATGACGACTTCTTCCCATTGCCATTTTAAAATTTCCAAGTAATCCGGCGGCCAGGAGCACGTGACCCAGTTCGGGTATTTGGCGCCGGGATGGTCGCCTGGGCAGCCGGAGAAGGCGTTGATGACCGGGACTTCGAGCTGCTCGGCGAGCCTGACCGTTTTCCGCCAGGTGTCATGCGAGTTTTTGGCGAATGTTTTGTCCGGATGGAGCGGGTTGCCATGGCAGCTTAACGCGCTGATGACAAGGCCGCGGTCGGCAACGGCTTTTTTCAGCGCTTTGATTTTTTCCGGCTGGTCCAAAAGTGCGTCGGGATCGCAATGGGCGCTGCCCGGGTAATTGCCGGTGCCAAGCTCAACGGCCTCAATGCCCATGGCGGCCACTTTGTCGAGCATGTCCTCCAACGGCAGCTGTTGATACAAAACGGTAAATACGCCTACTTTCATTTATGTGTTCTCCCCCTTTTTTGGCGGCGCGAACCGGCTGGGCGGCTGCTATGCCGCTCTATTTTCGTTTCGCGTTGGGCAAACTGATCTCACGAACGCATTCAGGCTTGCCACCTAGCTGGCGCCACTTATTCCACCACCCGCACCCACCGTTTGGTGCGATGGCTTTCCAAAATGGCATCGACAATCGCCATCGTGTGGTGGCCGTCGGCGATCGTCGCGAACGGCAGCTCCCCGAGCGCCTCGCCGCGCTGTTTCCGGATGATGGCGCTGTAAAAATCTAAAAACAAGTTTTTCAGCCCGTCCGGCCAGCCTTCTTCATGGCCGCCCGGGTAATGGGCGAGGGACGCTGCGCGCGGCGAAAGAAGCGCCGGGTCGCGGACGATTTCTTCGTTCGGGCCGCTGCGGCGCCCGATCCAGAGGCGGTTCGGGTGCTCTTGGTCCCAGGCGAGCGTCATCTCATCGGCGGCAATTTCAAAATACAGCCGGTTTTTCCGGCCGGCGCTCACTTGGGAAATCGTAAACGCCCCGTGGGTGCCGTCGTCAAAATGGACGAGCACGCTGCCGCCGTCTTCGGTGTCAATGCGGACCGGTTCGGCGTCTTGAGCACCGCTGGCTGTGAATGTACTTCCTTCATGCTTCGGCTTGTAGCGAACCGGATGGACGGTGCGCAAGTCGGCAAACACTTCGACGATTTTCTTGCCGAGCACATACTGCACCGTGTCGCACCAGTGCGAACCGATGTCGGCGATGGCGCGCGACGGGCCGTTTTGCGCTGGGTCGAGCCGCCAGTTGTAGTCGGTGTCATAGAGCAGCCAGTCTTGCACATAACCGCCGTACACGAAATGAACGCGCTTCGCCTCACGGGCGAGCCGTTCTTTCGCCTCGACAACGAGCGGGTAGTGGCGGTAGTTGAAACAGACAGCGCTAAGGCTTTCGCTTTGTTCAGCGAGCCGCTTCAATTCGGCCGACTGTTCGCTGTCCATGGCGAGCGGCTTTTCCGACAATAAATGTTTTCCCGCCTCAAGCACCGCCTTGTTGATCGGGAAATGGAGGACGTTGCGCGTGCAGTTGTGAACGGCTTCGACGTCCGGGTCGTCAATTAAGGCGCGGTAGTCGCCGTATGCTTTCGGAATCCCGAACCGGCGCGCGGCTTCCTCCGCTTTTTCTTGGCTGCTTGAGGCGATGGCGACAATATTCACAAACGGCAGTCGGCGGAGCGCCTCAATATGGGAAGAAGCGGAAAAGCCCGTGCCGATAATGCCGACGTTGATCGGTTTCACTGCGTCACTCCCCCTTGTTTCGCTTTGATCGGCTCAAGCGGCTTGACGTTGCCGAAGACGATTTCCCCGCGGTTGACCGGCGCCGCCCAGCGGACGGCGTTGGCGATCACTTTCAGCACGTCCGGGTGATGGTACGTCGGATACGTTTCATGGCCGGGGCGGAAGTAGAAAATTTTCCCTTTCCCGCGCGTGAACGTGCAGCCGCTGCGGAACACTTCCCCGCCTTCAAACCAGCTGATGAAAATCGTTTCCTCCGGTTCCGGGATGTCGAAAAACTCGCCGTACATTTCTTCCTGCTCAAGCTCGATGTACGGTCCGATTCCTTCGACGATCGGATGGCCCGGAGCAACGACCCAAAGCCGCTCTTTTTCATCGGCTTCGCGCCATTTCAAGTTGCATGTCGTCCCCATCAGCTTTTTGAAAATTTTCGAGAAATGGCCGGAATGGAGGACGATAAGCCCCATCCCTTCGAGCACGCGGCGATGGATGCGCTCGACCACTTCATCTTTCACTTCGTCATGGGCGATATGCCCCCACCAGATGAGGACATCGCACCGGTCGAGCACCTCGTCCGTCAAGCCGTGCTCCGGTTCGTCGAGCACAGCGGTCGAGGCGTCAAACCCGGCTTCGGCTAGGTAGCTCGCGATGACGGTATGCATCCCTTCCGGATAAATGGCTCTTACCTGTTCATCTTTCTTTTCATGACGAAATTCGTTCCAGACGACAACGCGGATTGGTGCAGCCATATTCGTTCCCCCTGCCATTCGTTTTCGACCCGCGCGCCATATGGAGGCGGTCAGGCCCATCGTTCTTTCGATTTCTTCCTACCATTCGATGCGGACTTGCCGGCCTTGTTCGGACGATTCGTAAATCGCTTCCAACACTTTGGCAATCATGAGCCCTTGTTCGGCGGTGCAAAGCGGCGCCGTATTTTCGGTGATGCTGGTCAAGAAGTGGTCAAGGAGCGCCACCCGCTCGCCCTGATCGTCAAAATGAAGCGTCACATCAGCCGGGACGCCGTGTTCGTTGCGGAACCATTTCACTTCTTGGCGGTTGCCGGCGATGTTCCACTCCCAGCGCACGCCGCCTTCCGTGCCGAGAAACTCGACATACGCCCGCTCTTCTTCAATGTGGGACGCCCAGCTCGTCTCAAGCAGCACCGTCGCGTCGTTTTCGAGCTGGATGAACGCTGTGGCAAAATCTTCAACCGTATACGCGGCATTCGGCGCAAACGATGTCCCCGGCCATGCCCCTTGGCGGCGCGGGCCGAACTTCGCGTACGTTTTCCCCGTCACCGCGACTGGGTTCGGGTTCCCGAGCAGCCAAAGCGTCACATCGAGCATATGGACGCCCAAATCGATGAGCGGCCCGCCGCCGGAGCGCTCGCGGTCAAAAAACCACGCCCCCCATGCGGGAATGCCGCGGCGGCGCACCCAGCCCGTTTTCGCGTAATAAATCTCACCGAACGCGCCGGATTGGATTCGCTCATGCAGCCACTGCGCCGCTTGGCGGAACCGATTGTTCAGCGCCACCATAAACTGTTTGCCTGATTCGTCGCGGGCGCGGATAATGGCGTCCGCCTCTTCCGCTTTCGTCACCATCGGCTTTTCGCAAAGCACGTGTTTCCCAGCCCGCAAGCTGTCGACCGACGCTTGGGCGTGCAAAAAGTTCGGCACCGTGATGATGACGGCATCAACATCGGGCGACGCAATCAATTCCTTGTAGTCGCGGTATACGTTGCGGATGCCGTACGTTTCCGCTTTTTCCGCGGCCGCTTGTTCATTGACGTCGCAAATCGCCTGCAAGACAGCGCGCTCCGAAAGCTTTTGCGCCGCCTTGATATGTTCGTTGGAAATGCCCCCGGCTCCAATCAAGCCAAGGCGGATTGGAAGTGTGTTTCCCATGTCCTTTTCCCCCTTGCGTTCATTTGTTTTCTCTGTTTCACATGCCCCATCTGTTTCGCCGCTCGTTTTTCGATAAAGGCCAAGCAGTGATGTAATCGATTACATAACCAAGTTAAAAAATTCCGCCCGTTCCCCGCACCGGACAGAGAGCGCTGTCCGCCCCTTTACTCAGGGCGCTCTCCCCCACATGAATCACGGATGACGAGCCGGTCGGGAAGAACGAGCTGACGCCGCTCGACCCCGGTTCCTTCAATCAGCTCGAGCAGCAGTTCCATCGCTTTTTGGCCGATCTCAAACATCGGCTGGGCGATCGTCGTAATGCTTGGTTCAAAAATCGACGCCATCTGAATGTCGTCGAATCCGACGACCGCGATATCGTCTGGCACGCGGCCCCCGCGATGGCGAATGGCCTTAACCGCCCCGATCGCCATCTCGTCGTTGGCCGCAAAAATCGCCGTCGGCGGATTCTCAAGGGCGAGCAGTTTCAGCGCCAAGTTGTATCCCGATTCATAGGTGAAATCGCCCTCTTGCACGAGCGCCGCATCGACTTCGATCTCGTGCTGCGCCAGCGCTTGATAATAGCCGCGCAACCGGTCGCGGCTTAAAATGATGTTCATCGGCCCGGACAAGTGGGCGATGCGGCGATGGCCGAGGCGGATCAAGTGTTCTGTCGCCTTGCGGGCGCTGCTGATGTTGTCGATCGAAACGGTCGGGATGTCCGTCCCTTCCAAATACTCGCACGCCAAGACGATTGGAAACTGCCGCGCCATCTCTTCCACCAGCTCTTTGCGGATGCGGGCGGTCAAAAAAATCATCCCGTCGACTTGCCGCTGCGGCAGCAAATTCAAATACTGCTCCTCAAGCCGGGCATCATTTTGTGTATCGCCAAGCAGCACCTGATAGCCATGCTCGAGGGCAACCGCTTCAATGCCGCGCAGCACCTTGGAGAAAAATGGATTCGTAATATCGGGCACGACGACGAGCACCGTCTCGGTCTCCATCCGCCGCAAATACCGGCCGAGCACGTTCGGCTGGTAGTTCAGCGCTTCAATCGCTTCGAGCACGCGCTGCCTCGTCTCTTCGGTGACGTTGCCTGCGTTGCGCAGCACGCGCGACACGGTGGCCGTCGATACGTTCGCCCGTTTCGCCACGTCTTTTATGCTTGCCATTGTGATAGTCTCCTCGATTATGTAATCGATTACACAACCATCGTATAGGAAAGACAGGGCGGTTGTCAAGCGTTGTTTTTCCTATCGTCTTTTAAAGAATATTGTTGATATTTGGACCCCAACCAAGTTCTTGCTATAATTACAGTTAGAATATATAATTACAGACAGTTAGAATAAATGTAGATGTTCACGATAGGCAAAGCATTCAATAACCTATAAAATACATCGACAAATTGCCACATACTAATATGAAAGTCTCCGTCTATCTAAGTTCAGTGCTTAAAAAGGTCATTAACGGGCAATTGGCTTATAAATATCGGGAGAGGAGAACTCCATGGAAATTAGAAAACCAAACGATTCGGAATATAAAAAGATTTTATCACTTGCACCACAAGCCTTATTGGATGGTACATTAGGCGAGGCAAAACCGTCAGATGAAAAAGCCAAACAACTTATTGAACCACTATTGCAGAAAGGAAGCTATTATTTGATCGCAACGGAAGGCGATCATCTAATGGGTTGGATTCTTATAGGGACAAGGAAAGACCCATTTACTGAGAAAATATATGGATTTATCTACGAATTGTTTGTGTTAGAGGAATTTAGGGGAAAGGGAATTGCAAAACAATTGATAAAAACTGGCATCGAACATCTCAAACAAGATGGATATTCAGAGGTTCGTTTAAGTGTATATGCAGGAAATCCAGCGATTAAACTGTATGAAACATTAGGATTCAAACATAAAACCATTACAATGAGCATGAACATGTGACATACTCCCACCACCTACGCTCACGCTTAGAGGTGGGGGCTTCTCGGGTAATCCCATCTCATGATGGGAAGTTGACCGAGCGATCCCCGTGTGCCCCACGGTTCGAGGACAAGTCAGGCAACCCCTAACTGTTTCATGCCTTCCTGCTTGATATTGATGGCCGCATTGATGTCTCGATCCATTTCGAATCCACATTCGCAACGAAATGTACGTTCCGAAAGGGATAGATTTTGCATAGTCAGACATGGCATCATCAATCACTTTTCTGCGATATTTTACAACCAGAACAAGATGATAATATTGATACAACAGCCTTTCATTTATCTAGGACTGATTATATCATGATGCAAAAAAAGATACAACTTTAGGCTGCGCCTAG
>NZ_BCQG01000066.1 GCF_001544315.1 Geobacillus jurassicus NBRC 107829 | reverse complement strand
CCCCTTTTCGTAGTATAATAGATGAGAAAAATTCTCAACGAAAGTGAAGGGATGCACATGTGGATCGTATACGCAGTCTTGGCGGCGGTGTTTGCGGCGCTGACATCGGTGCTGGCCAAAATCGGCATTGAAAACGTCAATTCCCACCTTGCGACCGCCATTCGCACCGTTGTCGTGCTCGTGCTCGCGTGGGCCATCGTTTGGGGAACGGGCGCCCATCATGGCCTCAAAACGATTTCAACGAAAAGTTGGGTGTTTCTCTGCCTGTCAGGGGCAGCTACGGGATTGTCTTGGCTTTGTTTTTACAAAGCGATCCAAATCGGCGATGTATCCCGCGTCTCGGCGATCGACAAGTCAAGTTTGGTGCTCACGATTTTGTTCGCCGCCATGTTTCTTGGCGAATCGCTCTCAGCGAAAATCGTGATCGGGGTGCTGCTCATTACCGCAGGGACGCTCATCATGATGTTTTAGGCAGCCGTCTTCCCGGGCGGCGGGCCTGCTCCCTCGACAAGCTCTCCCTTGCGTCCAAATTCGGAATTTTGCCATGAATCATATAGACAAGACAAGCCAAAAGATGTTATGATAGATTCCATATGAACCAGAAGCCCGTCCTGCTTTCCCGCTACTCCGGGACAACAAGCGGTTTTGGGCGATCACCTCAATAAAAAGTTCTTCGTTGCAATCATGGTGGGTGACAACCTTCGCCACTGTTGATCGAACGGAGAGCGAAAGGAGATATGGAATGAACGATTTTCACCCGTTTGGCTGGTATGCGGCGAAAATTTCCCCGCACTTGCCCGAAAAAGCGTTTCGGCCTGTGAAGTCCCGTCTGTTTGGAGGTTTGGCTTATCTCTTGTTGGTCATAAGCGGCATCCTCGCTGTGTCCCTTTTCAACTTTCACCCGGTGTGGAACCTCCTCATTTCCATCGTGCTTGGGTTCAGTTTTGCGGCGTTAGGATTTTTAGGACATGAAATTTTGCACGGCACGGTCGTCAAAACACCGTGGTTGCGCGATTTTCTCGGAGCGATTGCGTTTTGGCCGCTTTGCACCGGACCGAAGCTTTGGCGAAAATGGCATAACGCCAGTCACCATGTGCATACCCAGCATGAAGAAAAAGACCCCGACGCCTGGCCAAACATGGAGAAATTAGCGAAAAGCCGCCTGCTGCGCTGGATATACCGCATTCCGTTCCCGATCCGCGCTTTTTTCGCCTTTAGCTCCTTGTCCGTGATGTTTACCCTTCACTCGGTCCGAATGCTGTTTTACTTTTTCAAAGACTTTCGCTGGAAAAACCGCGGGGTTGTCCTGTTTCAGTTTTTCTTGCCTTGGGCATCATGGTTCGGGCTGTTATGGCTTGTCGGCTGGGAAAAGTGGTTGTTTGCGTTTTTGCTTCCACTGCTTGTCGCCAATACGATCGTCATGAGCTATATCTCAACGAACCACCGCCTCAATCCGTTAGTGCCGGTGAACGATCCGTTGGCGAACAGCTTGTCGGTGACCGTCCCGAAATGGATTGATGTTCTCCATTTCAACTTTTCATACCATACCGAACATCATCTGTTTCCAGCGATGAGTTCGAAGTACTATCCGCTCGTGAAAACACACATCAAACGAATGTGGCCCGACCGCTACCACGAAATGCCGATGGGAAAAGCCTTGGCCGCCCTTTGGAAAACGCCGCGCGTCTACTACGAGCAAAACGAACTCATCGAGCCGAAGCAAGGTCATGTGTATGGCACGCTCGGCAACGGGCTTGATCCGGATCGAATTGTGCATCGGGAGCTGGAAACAACGACTCAGCCTCGCTCGGCCAACAAACAGACAAGAACAAAAAAAGCGGCCGGAGAGGGGAATTCTTAACGATCAGACGCCTATGTGCTTCGCCTTTCGGATCATCTCTATCAAGAAGCCGCTGGGAAGTTGAGAAGGGGTCAATCGGTTGCTTGTTCTTTCTGCAAGCTTCATATATCGTTTTTCAGCAGCGAGTTTAGGCGTATACACAGCAATCATAGAAGGCGTCCCGTCATTTGGGACACCTTCTTTTCATTGCCTGTGAGCGGCATTCAACTTGGCCGGTGGCGATTTTCTCGAACGTGGAGCCGATCGAGGAAATGAATGTCATGGCCATAGACGCAACCATCGTCATGTTTGTCGGGATTTTTAGGAGGCCGGTGAAAAACAACCGTTTACCCTAAATTGATGGTTATCGTATGAAGAGAAGAACAAGTGTTACAAAGTTTCTCAATTTGAGAAACATCACTGTTGGACCGCATGTTCCGTTAAATCACCAGCCTTTTAGGACAACGAGCATGACCGTCACAAGCGAAAACGCCTCTGCTGCCAAGATGGTGCCAAATCCGATGTCGATGGGAAATGTCAAAGCGGCCGCCATCCATCGGTTGACTGTCACTTGTTCAAGCGGGATGAAAACACATTCGTTATCGCTTGGCAGCGGCGTACAACCGGTATCCGCCATCTAAGTTTTTCGCCTGAAACCCATGCTCCTGCAAAATCCGTACGGCAATGTATCCCCGCAGCCCGACTTGGCATGTCACATAAATCGTCTTTCCTTTCGGAAGCTCATGCAAACGGTCACGCAATTCGTCCAGTGGAATGTGAATCGAACCGCGAATCATGCCGCGCGCCGTTTCTTCCGCCGTGCGAACATCGATCAACACGCCCCCTTCTTCCACAATCCGATCGATTTCATGCCACTGCACCGTCTCGACAAGCCCGTCCATGATGTTGGAAGCGACATATCCCACCATATTGACTGGATCTTTCGCCGAAGAGAACGGCGGTGCGTAGGCGAGCTCTAAATCCGGCAAATCTCGGACGGTCAATCCACCTTTGATTGCAGTGGCGATCACATCGATCCGTTTGTCGACTCCCTCTTTTCCGACCGCCTGCGCGCCGTAAATGCGCCCTGTCTCGCGATTGAAAATCAATTTGAACGTCATCGGCTCGGCGTTCGGATAATACCCAGCATGGCTGAGCGGGTGAATGTGCACGACTTCATACGAGATGCCGAGCGCCCGCAACATTTTTTCGTTAAGGCCTGTCGCCGCGACCGTTAGTTCAAACACTTTCGCAATCGATGTTCCCAACGTGCCGCTATATTTCACATCAAAGCCATGAATATGGTCTGCAACAAGCCGCCCTTGCCGGTTGGCCGGCCAGGCGAGCGGCACGAACGTTTCAAAACCATGAATATAATGTCTCACTTCCACCGCATCGCCAATGGCGTAAATCGACGGGTCGGACGTCTGCAAATATTCATTCACTTTGATCGTACCGCGAACCCCTAATTCCAAACCGGCTTCCTTGGCTAAGCGGCTTTCCGGCTCGACACCGATGGCCAAAATAATCATATCTGTTTCGATCACGCGCCCGCTTGTCAAGACGACACGGCGGCCGCGCTCTTCCAATGCCTGCACACCATCTTCCAGCAAAAGCTCCACCCCACGGTCTCTCATATGGTCATGGACGATGGACGCCATTTCATAATCAATCGGCGCCATTACTTGATTGGCCCGCTCGACCAACGTCACATGGATGCCGCGATTCGCCAAGTTCTCAGCCATTTCCACCCCGATAAACCCGCCGCCGATCACGACAGCGCGCCGCGGTTTTTGTTCGTCAATATACGTTTTAATGCGGTCTGTATCTGGCACCGTGCGCAACGTAAACAACACTTCCGCCTCTTCGATTCCCGGAATCGGCGGCACAATCGGCTTCGCTCCCGGCGATAAAATGAGAACATCGTATGTTTCTTCGTACTCTTCCCCCGTCTTTACATTCCGAACAGAAACGGTTTTGCGGTCGCGATGAATGGCTGTCACTTCGTTCAACGGACGGACATCCAACCGGAACCGTTTAGACATCCCTTCTGCGGTTTGCACGAGCAGCTTGTTCCGTTCCTCAATCACACCCCCGATATAATACGGCAGGCCGCAGTTGGCAAATGAAATGTATTCGCCGCGCTCAAACAGGACAATGTGATCTTCTTCACTTAATCGGCGAAGGCGCGCAGCTGCTGTCGCTCCTCCTGCTACTCCGCCGACAATGACGATTTTTCTCATCTTCATCGTTCCTCCCTTGAAAAATGATGTTGTTTCATCCATCCCCTTATGGAAAGTTTTTGCAACCGATATTTTTCACCAACACATACCCCTATATGTATAATAACAGCCACAAAGACCGTTCACAGTGATATTTATCACATTTTTGCCCGTTTTCCCGATCTTCTTCATCCTTAAAAGGTTGGTGATTTAACGAAAAATGCGGCTCAAAAATGGCGTTTCTCAAATTGAGAAACCTTGTAAACCCTGCTCCTCTCTTTAATCGAGAACCATCGATTTAGGGGAAATGATTGTTTCTTCACCGGCCTTCTAAACACAAACCGAAAAACGTCATTGGCGCGGCGCCCACCGCATCACCAAACCGCCTGCTCAACAAATCGCGCCGCACCGATCCAATCGATTCGATCATTCATTGTCGGTGCAAAGCCAACAGCTGCAACACCGTTTGTTCTTTCGGTCCACAGGCTGCGGTCTCGATTCGATGGACGATAGCCCCATTTTTCATAAATACAATGACATCCCCGACATCTGCGGCCACATCCATCATATGTGTCGAAAAAATAATGATCGTCCCCTCGTTTTTTCTCTGTTTCAATATATCGATAAACCGATCAACCCAAAACGGATCGAGACCGTTTGTCGGCTCATCAAGAAGCAATAACGCCGGATTTCCTAATAACGCCTGACCGAACAACAACCGCTGCCGCATTCCTTTTGATAAATGCTTGATCCATTCCATTTTTTGCGCTTCCAATCCTATGTCGTGAAGCGTTTCTTCCACCTGTTCTCGCGTGACTTTTCGCAATGATGCATAAAACGAAAGAAATTCCCAAACGGTCACCATGGGCGGCGCATGGAACTCATCCGGCATGTATCCGATGTGCGAAATGTATTGCTTTCGATTCATCCGCAAGGAAACACCGTGAAGTGTGACCGTTCCATCTGTCGGCGGCAAAATGCCCGCTAAAATTGAAAGAAGCGTGCTTTTCCCCGCGCCGTTTCCTCCGCATAAAACGATGCACTCCCCTTGATTCGCCTGAAAGGAAAGCGAAGACAACGCGGTTTTCTTCTTATACATTTTTGACACTTCCCGCACATCGAGTCCGGTCATCGTTGTTTCCTCCTTGTTAACTTCCAGGTTGCCATGAACCATAACACACATAGATAGCCAATGGCATATACGATCAATATAAGCCCGAACCTTTTTTGCCATAAATGGATCAAGTGATCATAAGCTTGTCCGAAAATGGCGCTCCCCCCCAATTCGACCACAAACGCCACGCGCAACACCTCAGCCGGATTAAGAAGCGTCGCCGCTTGCAACAAAGGGACAATGAGCGGATATGGAACGATGTTAAGCACAGCAATTAAAAACGTTGGCCAAATCATAATGAACAAAAACCATACTCCGACCGATACGGTCAACGCTTGCCATCGAGTCGACGTAAACGCACCGACAGCCAGACCAAACATCAGAAACAAAGCGATTAGGAATAATGAAAAATTATAGAGCGCAATCACCCATTTCACTGGCAATGAGATCCCAGCAAAGGAACTGAGCGCTACGCTCACACCAAAACTCAACGTAAACAAAGTCGTCTGCCCTAACCATTGCCCAAGCCATTTCCCGGCCACATACATGGTCTGTGACAGCGGATACGTACATAACAGACGCCATTGTCCATTTTCCATCTCTCCTGCGATCGCAAACGAACCGGAAATGAGCATAAACAGCGGCAAAAGATATAAGAGAATGTTCGCGATCGTTCCTGTGACATTCGTGTATCCGGCAAAATCCGCATCGTTCCTGGCGATCAAAAACAATACCGACAATATAACGACCCATAACACGACGAACGAATAGGAGGAATATTGGCGCATCAGCAGCCGCCATTCCATCCGTCCGATATTCCACATCCTTCTCTATCCTTTCCATCAATGTTTGGCCATCCATCCGCGAAACAGCTAAATCAAAACAATTTGATCTCACAACAAAATAGTTCTTTTTCAATCGACGGACAGATAGACAAAAAGGCAACTGGCGCTCAGTTGCCCATATGGTCACCCTTCTGTTTCTCCATTTTCATATGTTCTTTTTTCATTTCCATCATCATCTCTTTATTTCGTTCCCATGTATGGCGACCCAGTTCATTATACGTCAAAACCGCTCCACCATGTTGTTCGACAAATTTCTTTGCTTTATCTTCATCTTTAAAAGAGATCACATTGTATGCCATAGGAGTGCGAATTGTTTGATCATATACATATGTTGCTTGATCCGCCTCCAGCCAATCGTTCGTTTCATAATCGCGAACAAACATGGCTTCGACCGTTTCGTTTTTATGTTCCTTCATCCATTGATACATACAACCGATGTCATCAAACTTCAACACTTTGCCATTTTTCAATACGAGTTCGGTCGCAAATTGATTATTTCCTACCGCCATATGGCAAAAATCACATTTATCGTTTTTTTCATCAATGGCTACCGGCTCAGCCTTTTGGTTGCAACCAGTTATGACGCCAATAATGAAGATAAAAATGGCCAACCATATTCCTTTTGCTTTCATGGTCGTTTCCTCCCTATTATAAATCCACTAATGCTTCCAGCGATCATCACAGCACTCATCACATACAACAGGCTTGCCGACCGGGAAGGCCGATCCTTCCTTGCCGTCGGTTGCTCCATGAGCGGAGCGTCATCCGTCAGCACTTGTTCGTCAGGACTGCGCAACAACTTTTGCAAGACAATCATACCTGGTGACTGAAAAAACAATTGGTATTCCGGCACGTCGACGGTAAGCGCTAGGAAAAACGGATCAGCTCGATACGGGATGGCGCTGACTCCCTTGCCCGTGACATCTAATTTAGTCGCTGCGTCCCAATAGTTACGAACAATGGTATTGTCAGGACTGCGAATGGCTTGTGCGTCATAGACATTGCCAATGAATGAATTGTCCGAAACACGATTGTTCGACGATTCATTCCACTGCATGCCGATAAAATTGTGGGAAACATCGTTCTCAGTCAATTCGTTATGGCGCGCTTGTTCCACATAAATTCCGACTCGATTGGCCGCGATTCGGTTCTTTCGTACAATCGTTTTCGCCGCATCGTATAACAAAAGGCCTTGAGAGTGGACATTTCTTTTGTTTTGCACGAACGAATTTTGTTCAATCGTTGTTTGCTCTGTCCCCATCACCATCGCTCCAGCGATATTTTTTTCGGAAATGTTTTTTCGCAACACGATGCGATTCGAAAACATGACATGAATGCCATAGCGGGCATTGTCAATGTGATTGCCGCTTAGTACGTTGTTATGGCTGTTTTCCATGTAAATTCCGTCTTTTACCCGCTCAATCGCCGTATAATGAATCACGTTTTGCGTCGATTCCCATAGATCAATGCCATTGCCGTTTTTCTCGCCTTGAACAGCGCAGTGGACAATGGTTGTATGATGCGCGTGATCAAGCTTGACGCCTTGCTGATTCGTCAACACGCGCACACCGTCAATCGTATGATCATGTCCGGTTACGTAAATCGCCGGCATATCGGGCGCATCACCACATTGCACCACACGAATATTTTTGAGCACAACATGCCGGCCGTATATCGCAATGACAGGAGACTTGCGGCACGAACGAATCGTCACCTCCCCAATCCCTTCCAACGCAAGTGGTTTCGATAATACGATCGCTTCATCATAGACGCCGCTCGCTAGCCTCACCACCCCATACTCCGGCGCTTCGTCGATGCGGGCTTGAACGGTTTCTTCCGCACGCGCCGGCAACGGAAAGACAAGGAGCAGCAATAGGACAAGCAGCCAATGATCTGCATATCTCCTCATCGGCTCACCACCTTCTTGTGATACAATACCAAACAATGATGTGAACTTTGTGAAAACCGTTTGTCGATTGTTCGACATTCACGTTTATTATTTTTGAATCGTTGCGTTGATTGCTTTGCGTTCAAAAAACAAATGCAACACCGTTTTCGTATATTTTTCCGCCAATGGGCGTTCTCTTCACAACAATAAATATGAAATTCCAAATTGCATCAACTTCCTCTGTATTATTGGCATTATGTTAAGAATTTTCCAGCTTGGCTATGAAGCGGCGAAAAGTTTGATTGAAAAAATCATCAATCCCAACGAACCGGGCAAGCGCATTATTATTCCGCACCGCATTGTCGAACGGTTTTCGTGTGATTGCTATCGGAAGAAATAAAAAGCTGGCCCAAACGACTGCACTCGGTCGTTTGGCGTCGGCTTTTTTAATTGGGGAAGTAGATAGATTGTATGTTTTTGGTCGAGAATTAGGTTAGTGGGAGGAATAGGAGAGAGAAGGACTTTATTATCAATGGCATGCGGTTCGGGAAAAGGAATTTTTATGGGGAAATGAACCCGTCTTACAGTAGAGGATAAAGGGAATGACAAATCAGAGCACATAGCATGCAATAAATATCTCTCGTCTTCGCACTGAAAGCTGCTTAGTCATTCCATTTTCAAAAGTTGAGTCAGTAAGTTTTGGCAAAAGAAATGGAGATGATCGCTCTGTATTAGAAATACCGATTAGAAGAGTTGACCTTGCCTGCTGAACATGGTCTGCATGCGAAAAAAGATGATCATCAAATTTCAGGAAAAATGAAACTACCTGTTTCCTGTAGAGTTCAGGAAAACAGGTAGTTTAGATGCAGAGCCTCATTTCAAGATAGTTGCATGATAACAAGCGGGAAAACGTTATTTAGACAACCGTTTCATGAGAGCCGCTTTTTCCGCTTCAAAGCCCGGTTTGCCAAGTAAAGCAAACATATTGTTTTTGTATGCTTCCACTCCCGGTTGGTCAAATGGATTTACACCGAGCAAATGGCCGCTGATGCCGCAAGCTTTTTCGAAGAAGTATACCATTTCCCCAAAGGTGTATTCATTCATTTCATCCATTTCAACAATTAAGTTAGGCACTCCGCCGTCTACGTGTGCGAATAGCGTGCCTTGGAAAGCTTTTTTGTTTACTTCATCCAGTGTCTTGCCAGCCAAGAAATTCAATCCATCGATATTTTCTGGGTCTTCTTGAATCGTCAGTTCGATTCGCGGTTTTTTAACTTGCAGCACTGTTTCGATCAGATGGCGGCGGCCTTCCTGAACGTATTGCCCCATGGAATGTAAATCTGTTGTAAAGTCAACGGATGCAGGAAAGAGTCCTTTTTGATCTTTCCCTTCGCTTTCGCCAAACAGCTGTTTCCACCACTCAGATACATAATGAAGGGATGGCTCATAGTTCACCAATAATTCGATCGCTTTGCCTTTGCGATAGAGAATATTTCGCACGGCAGCATACTGATAACTTTCATTGGTTGAAAGATCAGGATGGTTATATTTATAATACGCCGATGCTGCGCCTTCCATCATTCGATCAATATTCAATCCAGCTACGGCGATTGGCAACAGGCCAACTGCTGTCAGCACAGAATATCTTCCGCCTATGTCATCCGGAATAACGAAAGTTTCATAGCCTTCTTGATCAGCGAGCTTTTTTAATGCTCCTTTTGCGCGATCGGTAGTAACGTAAATCCGTTTTCTTGCTTCCTCTTTTCCATATTTTTTCTCCATGTAGTCGCGGAAAATCCGAAAAGCAATGGCTGGCTCTGTCGTTGTTCCCGATTTAGAAATGACGTTGATCGACAGATCTTTGCCTTCTAATACATCTAATAAATGTGAGAGATAAGTGGAACTGATATTTTGGCCAGCGAAATAAATTTGCGTCATATCGTTCATTTGGTTATGAAAGGCATGGGATAATGCTTCAATAGCGGCCCTTGCCCCTAAATAAGATCCGCCAATGCCGATGACGACAAGAGCGTCTGAATGATTGCGGATTTTTTCGGCTGCTTGCTTGATTCGCGCAAATTCGTCCTTATCATAACGAATCGGCCAATCCACCCAACCAAGAAAATCGGATCCTGGGCCTTTCTTTTCATGAAGCATATGATGAGCCGCTTTTACAAATTCGCTTAAATAATGTAGTTCACTCTCTTTCATAAATGGCAAGGCATTGGAGTAATCAAAAGAGATAGCCATATACACTTCTCCTTTCTCATTCTATTTTGCAGCGCATGTCCATTGTAAGTCTTACTGCAAGGGGATTTTATGTTATTTCTTCTCATTTTTTTCTACAGCATGTCCGCCAAATTCATTGCGTAGAGCGGCTACCACTTTTCCTGTAAATGTATCGCTTTCTAATGAACGATACCGCATCAATAAGGCCATGGCGATGACAGGAGTGGCCGTTTGCAGATCTAATGCTGTCTCGACCGTCCATTTTCCTTCGCCGGAAGAATGCATAATTCCTTTGATTTCCTCTAATTTTGCATCTTTTGAAAACGCGCGTTCTGTTAATTCCATGAGCCATGAACGAATAACCGAACCATTGTTCCACACTCTCGCCACTTTTTCATAGTCGTAATCGAATTCGCTTTTTTCTAATATTTCGAATCCTTCGCCAATGGCAGCCATCATTCCGTATTCAATCCCATTGTGGACCATTTTTAAGAAGTGGCCGCTACCTGCTTTTCCAGTATATAAATACCCATTTTTTACAGCAGTGTCGCGGAAAAGAGGCTCGACCATGTTCCAAGCTTCGGGATCGCCTCCAACCATGTAACATGCTCCGTTTCGAGCACCTTCGACTCCGCCAGAAGTTCCCGCATCCATAAAGTGAACTCCAATCTCCTTTAGCTCGTTGTAGCGACGAATTGATTCTTTGTAGTGAGAATTGCCACCATCAATCACAATGTCTCCTTTGCTTAAAAATGGCGCAATTTCACTAATCACCGAATCAACAACGGTGTGGGGAACCATTATCCAGACAATTCTCGGTTTTTCTAATGATAGGACGAGTTCCTTTAAAGTGGATACGCCTTTAGCACCGTATTTTTTTATTTCTTCAACCGCATTTGCATTTATATCGAACGCCACTACTTCGTGCTTATGGTCCATAAGATTTTTGCCTAAGTTTAATCCCATTTTTCCTAAACCGACTAGCCCGACTCTCATGCTGACTACCTCCTAAAAATATCTTGGTCAAAGAAGATTGGCTATTCCTATTTCATAGTTAGTTTATCCAGAAATTATGTTTTCAAGTTTGCTCCGGAAGAGCTTATTTACCGCCAATAAAATCCGTCTTCTTTCAATAATTGATAAGAAGCCTCTGGCCCCATCGATCCTGAACGATAGGAGTAAAGAGGAAGGAGGTTTTCCGCAAATGCCTCTAAAATAGGTTGCAGCCATTTCCAAGATAGTTCGACCTCTTTCCAATGGGCAAAGAAAGTCGAATCGCCGTGTAAAGCGTCAAAAATTAAGAGTTCATACGCTTCAGGCACCTCTTTCTGATTCGTCGCGAAGTCCATATGGACAGGCTCCATCTTTCCGTTGTTGAATACATTTTTACTATTGAATTGCAGCGAAACACCTTCGTTCGGATTGATTTGAATCACCAAAAGATTAGGAGCTGTTTCTTCATTTTTTGGCAAGTACCATTCCTTTAATGGATTTTTAAACTCAATCACGATACGTGTGGACTTTTCCTTCATTCTTTTACCTGTACGGATGTAGAATGGCACCCCGCTCCAGTTTTCATCATCAATCCACAGACGGGCCGCAACAAATGTCTCCGTTGTCGAAGAAGCATCGATGCCAGGTTCTTCTTTATATCCAACCACTGGTTTGCCATCGATTTCTCCAGGACCGTATTGGCCGCGAACGACGTGCAAACCTACTTCTTCCTTCTGTATTGGTCGAAGAGATTCCATAATTTTTCTTTTCTCGTTACGGATGTCTTTTGCGCTAATTTGTTTTGGCAAGTGCATGGCTGTCATCATCAACAGTTGCAACATATGGTTTTGAAACATGTCGCGAATGGCGCCTGCCTGATCATAGTAGCTTGCTCTTTGTTCTACCCCAACGGTCTCGCTAGCTGTAATTTGCACATTGGCTATAAATTGATTATTCCATATTGCTTGAAACACAGGGTTGGCAAATTTTAAAGCTTCAAGGTTTTGCACCATCGGCTTTCCAAGGTAATGATCTACCCGATAAATTTCTTCTTCTTCGAAAGCTTGGCTTAATTTTTCGTTTAAATCTTGGGCCGATTTGATATCGTGGCCAAACGGTTTTTCGATAATCAGACGTTTCCAACCTTTTGTGGATCCTAATCCGCTTTCCTTGATGTTCGACGCGATCACATCGAAAAATTCCGGCGCAACAGATAAATAAAACACGCGGTTTTCAGGAATATTCAATTCTTTTTCCCGTTGTTGAACCATTTCGAGCAACTTTTTATACCCTTGTGCATTTGTTACATTTAAAGAAATATAGCGAAACGCGCGAAGAAACTCCTTCATTTTGGAACGGTCATTTGTCAAACGTCTGGAAAAGGTTTTTACCGAATTTTCCACATATATTTGAAATGCCTCATCGGATAATTCTCTTTTGCTTACACCAATAATGGAAAATGACTGCGGCATTTTTTGATCAAGAAATAAATTATATAATGCAGGGAAAATTTTTCGTTTCGCTAAATCACCTGTTGCTCCAAACAAGATAAAGGTCATTGAATCCAATGTGATCCCCCCTGACTTTTCGAAACATTTTTCAAAAAGAATAAAGTTGATAGAGCAGATATAACGACGTTTACTACATTGCTCGAATTGGTATTTTTATGAAGAGAGCATTCTCTCCAAAATAAATATCGCGAGGAATAGTAAAACGATTCATGCTGCTCCCTCCAGTACTCGTGATTGTTTACAGATGCTAGTATAATGTGTATAAAACTTATTGAGAAGTACGCACTTTATTATCATGTAGTGACAAAAATATAATATAGTGTAAAAAAAATACTTAATGATATAAAAGGCATCCAGATGCAATGAATGGATTATATTATCCAGAAGGAATGAATACCATTTGCAATGAGTGAAAATAAAAGATATATAACATTTATTTGTCAGTATGTGCTTTATGATTATAAAGTGACAAAAAGTATACCATAGGTTATAATCAACATGGGAGGTGAAACGATGGGGCACGTTTGTGGCAAGACGTATAATTGTGAAAAAGAATTAACACTCGCTGTTATTGGCGGTAAATGGAAAATGCTTATTTTATGGCATCTAGGAAAAGGGGGAAAGAAGCGGTTTAGCGAATTAAAAGCCCTCATGCCTGGGATCACCCAAAGAATGCTTGTTAACCAGCTGCGGGAGCTGGAGCAAGATCGAATTGTTCATCGTGAAGTCTATCCTGTTGTTCCGCCAAAAGTAGAATATTCATTGACCGAACATGGGAAAAGTTTGATGCCAATTCTTGATGCGATGTATGAATGGGGCAAAAACTATATGGAGACGGTCGTAAAGGGGCAAGTAAAAATCAATGAAGCCACTAAGTAGAAAGCTTTCTCCGTTATGAAAGCTTCGAAAACACTCTGCGTGTATGTATATGTACTTTTCTTTTTTTGCTGGTAAACAAAGAAATACACACATGAAGATGATGAGGAAAGCAATAAGTTTTATATTAGACGCGAAAAACCAACGGACAACCATCTTTATGAAAGATCCGCTGTCCGTTGGTTTTTCTGTATATACGTTGATGACTGTTGATTGAGTCCCGAAAATGGCGTAAAAAGAAAAACGGCAAAAAAGTGCTTTTGTTTTCCAGTGATCCAAGTTCACTGACAATAATGAGGACTTGACATGGCTGTTCGAATGCGAGGATGGTCTGGAAAAAATATTCCGAATTTCTTTTTTAGGTATAATTTTTCACACTATGTAACACGAAAGTATCTACTTGTTAAATGGAATGATGTGCCTAATAATATCAGTATCGCCACATGAATGGGCGATACATTGCTAGATGGATAACGAGAGAGGAGGGGTAATAATGTATCGTAAGGAGTTTTATGTCTTTGACCAAGACCATCCTGTTCCAGCAGTGATCCGAAATTATGAAGAAAAAGACTTTCCTGGCTTAATCCTCATCCAACAGGAAAGTTTCCCGCCACCATTCCCCTCTGAGTTATGGTGGAACACGGAACAATTGAAAAATCATGTTACGCTCTTTCCAGAGGGAGCCTTATGTGTTGAGGTGAATGGTGAAATTGCGGGGTCAATGACAGGGCTTATTGTCGACTTTGATCCCAGCCATCCGGACCATACATGGGAAGAGATCACGGATAATGGATATATCCGTAACCATAACCCAAACGGGAATACGCTTTATGTCGTTGATATTGGCGTGCGCCCTGCCTACCGCAAATTGGGGCTGGGAAAATGGCTGATGCTATCCATGTATGAAGTGGTTGTTCATTTGGGACTAGAGCGGCTGTTAGGCGGAGGGAGGATGCCTGGCTATCATAAAAAAGCGCATGAGATGACAGCGGAGCAATATCTCGAAGCGGTAGTAAAAGGCGAATTGAAGGATCCTGTTATTACCTTCCTGCTTCGCTGCGGCCGCACACCGGTCAAAGTGGTGGCGAACTATTTAGAAGATGAAGAATCGTGCAATTATGCTGCACTGATGGAATGGAAAAATCCTTTTTATCGCTCAAAATCTTAAAGGAGAATGATGAAGATGGAGTATCGCAGAATTACGAGCATTGAAGACCCTTTGTTTAAGAAAATGCATCAATTGATGCAAAATGTATTTCCTCCGGAAGAAGTATTAGCATTTGATTTGTGGAAAGAGCCTCTGGAAGATCCGGGAATTCGTGTGTGCGTTGCTGTTCACGAAGGAGAGGTAGTAGGCGCGACTGAGTACCGCTATTATGAAGATTTAAATGTCGCTATGACAGATTTTACCATTATCGGCCAAGCAGGTCTGGGGATCGGTCGATTTTTAGCTAAAAAGCGACTGGAGGATTTGCAAAATTGGGCCGCTGCAAATGGAAAGCAGTTGTATGGCATGTTCGCCGAGATTTATGATCCTTACCGGATGGAGCATTATGAATTTGGTGGGATTAAGCCGATGGATCCATATGTTCGTCGTGAGGTATTATCTCATTTGGGATATAAGCGGCTTGACTTCCCTTATGTCCATCCATCATGGAACAATGATGGAGAAGCCGTAACCGGGCTTGATCTTTGTTTCCTTCCGATGGACGATAGCGTGAATGAACTTCCAGCGGATCTTGTTGTGAAGTTTTTGAAACGTTATTATTCTGTCTTATCGAACAAACCAAGGGATTGGTATGAAATGATGGAAAAACTAGAGGCGAAAAATACCATACCGCTATTACCGATTTAAACCTTAATAAAAACACAATGCTTATGAACTCTAAAAAATTCTTCCAACTTCAGCGCGTCCTTTATCGTTTCCCTATCGAAAGCAGCAAAAATGCTATTTCGATACCTGAAAGGTGAAGGATGCTTTATTTTTCGGATGATTGTTAGGCCTCACACTAGGAAGACAGGCGTTCCAAAAAAACGTTTGAACCGCTGCTATCTATGTTTCATGTCGCTCCTTTCGATGAAAACGAAGGGGTGCCGGAGTGGAATGGTCTTTACTCTTTTAGGGCGAAAGGAGTGATACCCATGTCGAAAGTCGGCATTGCTGCGGAAAGTCGTCGGATCGACACGCTTCTGCTTCGTGCGCTTTACTTTGGTCCCAAATCCTACTGGGAACTGATGCGGGCAGGGAAAGCCCAGACGCACCAAGTGCTGAAGGCGCTGCAGTCGCTCTTGGAGGGCGAGCTGGTGGTCTACAACGGCGACCGCTTTGTGATCACTGAGAAAGGGCGTCGTCAGGCAGAAACTATGGGCCTAGAACGGGTGACCGAACAGCGCTGTGAGGCTTGCGCGGGGCGCGGCATTGTTCTGAGACCGCCTTTTGACAGCGTCCTTGCTGCTTTTCAAGATATTGTAGCCATGCGACCCAAGGCGACACCCGACTTTGACCAAGGGTATGTGACGCCCGAGACAACCGTGCGGCGGCTGGCCCTGATGGCCCAACAGGGAGATCTGATGGGACGAGACATTTTGCTACTGGGCGATGATGACCTTACAAGCATTGCGGCCGCGCTCTCGGGGCTGCCGCGGCGCATCTGTGTCCTGGATGTGGATGAGCGCATTGTCCGCTTTATCCGCGATGTGGCTCAGGACCAAGGTTGGGACCACGTCCACGCCGAGGTCTACGACGTGCGGGATGAATTGCCGTCCCATCTCCGTGGCCAGTTTGATGTGTTCTTCACGGACCCGGTCGACACCGTCAAGGGCCTCCTGCTTTTTTTAAGCCGCTGCACAGAGGGGGTGCGTGGGCCCGGTGCCGCGGGCTATTTTGGACTCTCTTACTTGGAGGCCTCTTGGCGGAAATGGCGGCAGATCCAGCAGGGCATCCTTGACATAGGCTTTGCCATCACTGACATGCTGAGCGCCTTCCAAGACTATCAGTTAGAGGATATTGTGTTCCTAGACTGGGCGCGCATGGCACCGGTGCCGGTCAAAGAACCCGATATCCCCTTCTACGTCAGCACCGTCTATCGCTTAGAGATGGTCGAGGAGCCTCGGCCCCTCTTTTTCGGGCGGGTGGAGTTTGGGCAGGACTTCTACTACGACGAAGAGTTCTGCGTCAAAGAATAGCGATAAAGACTGCTCGCCCTCGGTAACGGGTATTCCCGCCGCCGAGGGCGGACGTTTGTACGCCGTTTCCTGACACCCGCATGCAGAGTTGCGTTCTTCAAGGTTTGCTGAATGACATTTATCACCATCGCACGATTTTACCGATGGATTATGGCAGGCAACAGACTTTTTAAAGTTTTTGACGCCGTTTGCAACCATTAAAGGAGTGGTCATCCGATTTTGAAACAAGTCTTGGCAAACGCCACGTTCCAACTATAACCGATTTGATTTGTAATGATAATCGAGGGAATGCTGATAGTGGGAGAGCGACTGATGTGTACGAAGAGAATGATAATGTTCAAACTGTTGGAGGACTATCATGGATCGATCACAAGAATCCAATCTCCCGATCAAAAAAAGACCGCAAAGCGTTTCTTAAAGAAAGCTTTGCGGTCTTTTCTCCTTTCCCCCGTG
>NZ_BCQG01000065.1 GCF_001544315.1 Geobacillus jurassicus NBRC 107829 | reverse complement strand
TAGGGAACCCAGTCTGTTTGTTTCCACCGTTTCAATTGGTATAATGAGTGGTATATGGAACGTAAGGAGGAATAAACATGGATCGATACTGGAAGCTGTTATTTTCTCTCGCTGTCGTCTCTGTCTTGCTGACTGGCTGCGGAACGAAAGCGCAGGAACCGGAAACGGCGGCAGCGAGGGAACAACAGACAGCCGACTCAAAAGAAACGTCCGCCGATGTGCAACCGACAAACGAAAATCTTGCTTCTTCTGCCGGCCCATCTGCCGCAGCGGCGGGCGGGCAAGCACCCGCGAAAGAAGAAACCGCCGAGCAGACGCCGGCGGGTGAAGAGAAACCTGCCTCTTCGCAACCAACGACTTCTTTGTCCTACCGAGCGGGAAATCAAACAGTCACGAAAACAGCGACGCTGCAAACGAGCGACAATCAACATTTTTCCCTCTACGTTTTAGAAGGATGGACGCTTGACGCCGAGGAGCCAAACGCCGACGTCTTGCTCCATGGCGACACCTTTGCCCGCATCCGTCTGCTTTCCGGAGGGGAAACGAACTATGAACAGCTTGCTAAAGAACATGCCCAAGCCGTTGATGCCGACGCCGCCCGCCAGCAAACAGACGAACTGCCTAAGCCGTTCACTGATGCGGTTTGGTACACCGCTCAAGCGGACGGCGTCACCGTTCATGTCATCGCCAGCGCCCAACCGACGCCGATGCTATTGACCGTGCACGCTCCAAACAAGGAAGACGTCCTTGGCGCTGTCCTTGCTATGGCTGCCACATTGCAAAAGCAATAACGCACGGGATGGGTATAGAATCTATATCCGTCAAGTTTGGCCATAAAAATACTTCTCATCATGCACATCAGATGAACCGAAAGAATGTTTCTTCATTTTGCGCATGCCAAATACCCCTCTCAAAGAGGGCTATTTGGCATTTATACCCATAAACCCGTGGTGCTAGATAAACTCAAACAAGCATAAAAATAGCCCTTGCATGAGGATCTCCTTAAAACTCACATTTCGCACCCTAACAGGGTAGAAAGAAAGGATTTTTGATTTCGTTTTTCAGAATCACGTTTCGACCAACACGACGAGCGATGGCAATCCTTTTTTTACCATCGCTCGTCGTTCCGTATGACGTTACACGTAAATGCTCTCATCCAGCCCCAACCCCTGCAGAATCCTTCGCTGATCCGGGTTGAGGGAGCGATCCAGTGAGCGTTGGATGCGCCCATCCGGCAGCTCCAGCAGGACGACGTTCACGTATTGAAACAGCTGAAAAATCGCCTGCCCCGTCGGTCGAGTCAGCTTGCGGCCTCCAGGCCCCTTCAACGGGCGTTCCGGTGTGATGAACGGACGCACCCGGCGCTGAAAGACGCGGTAAATGGCCAAGGCCAAGAGAAATAAATAGCCCAATACCGCAACCCGTTCTGGCTTTTTGACATCAATCTCATCCGTGAAAAAGGGGTCTTTCAAAAAAGCGAAGTTCATTTCCACGGAGATCTGCCCTTTATACAGCTTCAAGATTTCTTGGGCATCCATTTGTTGACCCTTCCATCCCTTCGGAACGGTCGTGACGAGGACAAACCGGGACGCTTTCCGTTTCGCCTGTTCCCACGCCTCGTGATCGAATTCCATGTCAAGGCGCAGGAGATGCAGCGTCTCCATCTCGGGTTCCGCCCCTTTTTTCGGCCGTCCGCGCCGTTTTTTCGGACGCACGATCTCTTCGACCGCGGCCTCGACCCGATGAAACCGGGGGCGAAGGGACGCCTTGAGGGACGCCAAGGCTTGTTCAGCGTCTTCGCGGCACGAGAATGGGTGACGCTCCCAACGGGCTTGTTCCTCGTGAAGAAGCTCCGCTTCTTTGGTTCGTTCTTTTTCAAGCGTCTTTCCTTTTCGCTGGTCGAGCGCGCTCGATTCGACGACGATCAGCCGAACCGGGCGGCCTTCATATGTCGAGGTCGTTTCCCATACCCGGTGCGTGGCGCCGTTTCTCTCGGCCAGCGCAAAGGGATCGCTCCACGTGATGTTGGCGGCCTCGGCCTCGGCCCATGCTCGTTTCACGATCCGGAGCGACGAAGGGCCTCTCGTGATCAAAAAGGCGTTGGCGGCTTTCGTTTGCGCCAAGGTGTCTTTCGTCATCGCGGCGGAATCGGCCACGTAAATCCATTCGTCCTCAATCTTGGCATGTTTGAGCTGTTCATGGACTCGCGACAGCACCTCTGGATTCCACGTTTTGTCAGGCAGGCTGCCGTCGTGCACATCGCCGTAAAACGGGATGCCGTCCTCGTTGCCGACCAGTCCGAAGCCGATCTGTTTTTGCCAACGATGATGGCGGTTGCAGCCATGCGTGATCTGCAGGGCCTCTGGCGAGGCCGATTCATACGCACCGTAAACGGTCTTGTCCGTCGTATCGGCGTGGAACACCCGAAGAGGAAGGCCTTCTTTCCGATAAAGATGAATTAAGCAGGTGCTGATGACGTTGTGAATGCCGGCCTCACAGACGGTCGAGGTGACGGGCCAACGCATCGTCATTCAACCAGGAAGGATGGAGCCCGGAACGGATGAGTTTCTCCAGATCGATCTCCTGAGCCCCTCGTTCCAGGTGAACGAGGGCTTGCCGGCCGTCAAACACATTGTAGATGATGGCCTGAACGGCATCGCTGGCTCGAGTCTGGCACTGCGGGTGGGCGGGAACGAGATGGTCAATCAATGGGGGAAGGCCCAGTTCCTTGACTAGAGCACTTATTATATTCAAATAAGAATTGCGATAGACCGCTTTGACTTGCACATCCATGAGAGAAAAACTCCTTCACTTTCCTTGTGTGTCAAGGATTCATTCGACATCGGAACGAAAAAATCCTCCCGATTTTCGTTGAGAGGGTGCGAAATGTGAGTATATCAACGGATATAGGATATTGACTGAATTTTAAAACATATGCATAATGATGATGTATATGTTTTCCATATGTTGATACATCAACACTTTTTTGGGGTTTGTATCGTACCTATGAGGAATTGAAACCTGAAAAAAATAACAAAAATAGGAAATGGGCTTGTGTTTGTATCGTACCTATGAGGAATTGGAACTTCCACAAGGCGTTTCTGCTTCCCTTTGGAAATATAAGTTTTTATCGTACTTTCTTACTCGAATGGTCCAATGGAAGGAATCAACAACAAAATAAAATTGATCAAAAGGCGAGGATATGGGTATCGAAATATCCAGCGTTTTACTTTGCGTGTCCATCCAGAGAACTCTATCACATTTTAACGTAAAAATCAAGTACATCTTTTGGTGAGCTTTTTGCGATGTTGATTTTATACGGCTTTTTCACCCACTAAAAAAGCATGTTAATCCGTAGAATCCTTAGTGTGCCAAGGGATTGAAGGTTTGGGGTGAATTTTCGTTTTGACCCAAAAATCCGCCGACTTCCCCCTTGATTTTATAGGATCTTACTGGGGTAAAAAGTTTTTTCCCTTCTCTCCCATCCCTTGTGTACCAACGATTTCAGGTCATCGAAAATAGCTCTTGGTGATGAACCTAATTTTAATCTCTTAACAAGATTGCGCTACGATAGGTTCTATTAATATTGCAAAAAGTAAAAAATTCTTGAAGGAGAAGGCGAAATGATCAATAAGAAATGGTTCGTATTATATTTTATTTCTAATACATTTTCTAGATTTGGTGAGAACATATATACGCTTGCGCTTGCATTTATTGTACTAGAAAAAGGTGAGAGTATAACTACGTTCGCATCTGTATTCGCAGTCGAGTATTTACCCTACATAATTATTGGTCCATTTATTGGAAATTTACTAGATAACATGAACAGAAGACTTTTGTTGGTATTATCTGACTCACTTAGGTTTGTTATTTTACTTATAATACCATTATTAGATATATTTGGTTTTTTTTCGTATTGAAGTTATTTATGTTGTTGCTTTTATGATTACGACAGTAATCATGGTGAATAGAATATTATCTGAACATTCGATTTTGCCATATTTGGTCGAAAAAGAACAGTTAAATAAGGTAAATGCATATTATACAGGTACAACACAGATCGCTCAGGCAATGGGACAAATATTAAGTGGTACGATGATTGGATTATGGGGAGCAAGTTTCACATTACTATTCAATTCGTTTTTATACGTAATACCTATATTAGTATTTTTATTTATACCAATTAAATTCCCGAATTATAAAAATAAAAAGGAAAAATCAGAAAAAGGTGTGCTATTGGATTATTTAAGTGAACTAAAAGAAGGTCTAACTCTTCTTCGTACTAATAAAACCTTGTTAGAAGTAACATCTATTAATTGGTTTACAAATCTTGCAAGAGCCTCATTTTATACCTTTTTATTTTATTATCTGGCATCGGAAAATAATTTAAGCTCGATATATATTGGAGTTATTTACAGCGCTGTAATACTACTTGGAATCATATCTTCTGTAATTGCGCCTCGAATAATCAATAAATATGAAGATTTTAAGCTACGTTTATATTCTTTTATGGTCATTTTAGCATCGTTTACTTTCATCGGAATGTTTTTTGTTCCTTGGTACTTTGTAATAGTTCTCTTTTTTATCGAATTCATGCTGACTAATATACGTTCGATGATCGGATTGAAAATCCGTCAAATAGAAATCCCAGATAATTTAATTGGTAGAACAAATGGTTTTATTAATTGCATTATTGCAATTTCATATCCATTATCTGCGCTATTATTCGGTTTTGTTGGAGATTTGTGGGGGACTAAATTCGTATTTTTGTTTATGGGGATAATACATTTTGTAGTAGGTTCCTTATATGCATATAAACATTATATCCATACACCTAATAGAGTAAAAAGGATTGAAAATACACAGACTCACTAGTATTCCTTATTTTGCTCTAAATCATATTTATTATAGATTTAGAGGAATTTATATGTAAGGAGGTGAGAAAAATGGCAGGGAATAACAAAGAAACACTCAAGCCACAACCACTTAAGCCAAAAGGTGTTGCAGCAATTTGTAATCACCCAACAGGTAGAATTATGGAATCAAAGACTCAGTAATTTAAAAATGGGCAAGCAGACGTATACTGTCTGCTTGTCTATTTATAGAAAGCATTCCTGTTAGGAGCTTTTCCGGGGGACTTGATCAAAAAAAGTCCTCTTGGTATGATGCAGGGGTATCAAACATCACTCACCATACCAAGGAGGACTTCAGATGAATTGTACACAAAACTATAAAATTGATCAAGTAACCGAACAAACGCTTGTCGTGGGAATCGATATCGCGAAACGAACCCACTGCGCCTGCTTCGTGGATGACCGGGGGCGCGTGCTTCGAAAATCCTTCCCGGTCCTTCAGTCGAAAAAGGGCTTTCGGCAGCTGTATGAAGGCATCCAGGAGGCGATGCAAGAGTTTGCGAAGTCGGACGTGATCGTCGCGGTGGAACCGACCGGCCACTACTGGTTGAACCTGGCCTGCTTTCTCGAGGAAAAAGGGATCCCGCTGGTCATGGTCAACCCGGCGCATGTGTGTCGGTCGAAAGAACTCGATGACAATCTGCCGACGAAACATGACGCCAAAGACGCCCTGGTCATCGCCAGACTGGCGAAAGACGGACGATTCCTTGTTCCCCGGCTCCTGCACGAGATCGAAGCAGATTTGCGCGTCGGGAGCACCCTCAAAGAAAAGCTCCGCAAGGAACAGACCGCGGTGAAAAACGCGATCATCCGCTGGACCGACCGGTATTTTCCGGAGTTTTGGGCGGTGTTTCGCGATCTGGGAAAAACGGCGCTTTCGGTGTTGGAGTGGACGCCGTTTCCGGCCGATATGGCGGGTCGAACCGCCGAGGAGCTCATCGAGGTGCACCGGCAAAACGAAGGGCTGAAATGCCCGCAGAAAGCCAAAATTCAGGCGTTGATCGACGCCGCGAAGGACTCCATTGGGGTGACGGAAGGGACGACGATGGCCCGTTTTGAGATCGCCGCGCTCGTCCGCCAATACCGCCAATTCGAGGCCGAGATCGCGGCGCTGGACGCGGAGTTGAAGGCGTTGGTTCAAACGACGATGGAGGATCAATGGCTGAAAACGGTCGACGGGTTGGGGGACGCCACGATCATTGACCTGCTGGCGGAGATCGGCAGTTTCACCCACTATCGGGACCCGCGTCAATTGGTGAAATTAGCGGGCCTGACGCTCAAGGAGAACTCCTCCGGCCAGCGCAAAGGGCAAAAGCGGATCTCCAAACGGGGGCGAAAACGGCTGCGATCGGTGCTGTTTCGGGCGGTGATTCCGCTGATCCGGCACAACGAGGCGTTTCGCGCGCTGCATGAGTATGACACGACCCGATCCGTCAACCCGCTGACCGGAAAACAGTCTATCGTGGCGTTATGCCGAAAACGGCTGAATGTGCTGTTTGCGATTTGTACGAAGAAACAAGCCTTTGACGCAGAGCGAATGATGCAGGACGTCTTGTCCCAGGTTCAAAACCGGGCGGCCTAAGGCCTCCCCCACGAACAGAAAAAACGTTTGACAACAGGATGACACCGGAGAAGCTGGCGTGATCTCCTCCATGCGACCTCGAGTCCCCAGGAAAGCTTGGCCGGCCTCCGCCTGATGACGAGACCGAACGAGGGAATGTTGGCGCCAAGACGCCCGGAGACATGGGAGGGTTCGTCCTCATCAGCGATGCGGAGATCCAAGGGTGCATCGAATACGCTCCCCCACGTCAGGAAAATGTATCCAGCCGTGACCGCGAAGCGCACCCTGGTTCTGTAAGATATCCACAAAACTGAAAAAGGATGTAAGGGATTTTGTCGAAAAATATTTTTTTGACACCCCTGAGAGGCCGCAAAGCCTTGATATATCAACATTTCTAGAGGGAGGTGCAGAGAATTACAACTTGACATGGAGCCTCTGGGGGCGTGATTAAAAAGCCAGAAAGCCAGCAATATCAAGGGCTGGCTACGCCTAAAAAGGCTATCACGCCCCCCACTCCATGTCAAGTTGGCCTAAGCCAAATTCTCTGCAGATCTCTGCATTTTTATTTTGCAATAAACAGAGCTCGAAGCATTCGGTATCGGGTCCGGACTCTCTTCCATCTCGTCCATAGGACGAGCCGGATCCTCCTCCGAATCCATTTGTCCAATGCCTTCAGTGAGCTGGGCGTTTCAACGAGTGCATAGTATCCCATCCACCCCATCAGGTACCGGTTCAAATCCTCAATGATGCTCTCCATAGGGGCTGGATTCGTCGCCCTGGTTAGGGTCCGGATTTTATCCTTGACCCGTTTGAGTGATTTTGGGGCGATACGGATTTTCGTTTCCTTCTGAGGAGTAAAGCTGAACCCCAGAAACTTTCGCCTCCATGGGCGGTCTACCGCACTCTTCTCCTCATTCACCTTGAGCTTTAACTTCTTCTCCAAGTATTTCGTGATACTTGCCTTCACACGCTCCCCCGCCCGCCGGGACTTCACATAGATGTTACAGTCATCGGCATAGCGGCAGAAACGGAGTCCCCGTTTCTCCAGTTCTTTGTCCAAGTCGTCCAGAAGGATATTTGCCAGCAAGGGACTCAGTGGTCCTCCCTGCGGTGTCCCTTCTTCACTTCGGACACACACTCCCTCCACCATGATTCCTGCCTTCAGATAAGCCCGAATCAGCTTAAGGACTCGTTTGTCTTTCACTTTTCGGGCCACCCGGCTCATCAGGATGTCATGGTTGACCCGGTCAAAGAATTTCTCCAGGTCGATGTCTACCACATAGCGGTATCCTTCCCGGATATACTTTTGCGCCTGACGCACTGCGTCATGTCCCCGCCGATTGGGGCGGAACCCATAGCTGTTTGGGGAGAACGTGGGGTCAAAGATGGGCGTCAATACTTGGAGGATGGCTTGCTGGATGAGACGGTCCATCACGGTGGGGATTCCCAAAAGCCTTATCCCTCCGTCAGGTTTCGGGATTTCGACCCTTCGGACCGGAGATGGCTTATAGGTTCCCTTCAAAAGTTGTGGTTTCCTTTTATCCCAGTGCTGGACGATATAGGCCCGGAGTTGTCGGGTTGACACTCCATCAATGCCTCCCGCACCTTTGTTGGCTTCCACCTTGTGCAAGGCGGCCAGCAGATTTTCCCGTGACAGAATCTGTTCCATCAAGTCCATCCGATATTTCTCTCTCCCTTCGCAGGATGAGCTTCAGGTCTTGCCGGCCGGTGCTCCGCCCTCTTGGGGTCCCTCCGGGCTTCACCCGTACTTCCCCCAAGCAGTTCCATCCGGAATTCTGCGTTCTGCGCACCGAATCTCGAAAGAGTCTGATTCATCCTTGGGTTGACGTTCAGCCCTTCCCTGCTCAGGCGTCCCTGAATCAGGTACTATGGCCTCTGCTGACTTCTGTACGTTCAGCGATGCCTTCCGACACCGGTTACCATCTTCAAATGGCGTTCCGTACAGACCTCCCCGGGTAAGAGCGTGCTCTTTCCGCTCATGTACCTGCCCAATATATTAGACTAGCCCTTGGCGGCTTAGGACTTCGTCTTGTTTCGCAGACTTATCCGACTAGCCTAACCTCAAATTGGGTTCGTGTACCTCAGGTCAAGCGTTTGCCTTAAGCTTCCTCCAGATTCCACCTCGCGATGGACACCCTTGCTCTTGGCTAACGGTAGGCGCTCGCCAGCCCCCGTTCGGGACTTTCACCCTAGAGAGCACACCCATGCCGGGCGCACGAAAAATGCCCCAAGTGTTTTTCATCACTTGGGGCATGGATTGAAGTTGCGTTAGCAAATTCGTTCCTTATTTCTTATATTATATTATTTGCTTTTAACCATTCTTCAAATAGCTTACTTCCGACTTCATAAGATAAATCATCTGCATCAACAGTAAAAATTTTGTAACCATATTTTTCATGGAAATCATACTTATCTAATATTTTTTTAACTAATGTAGTATCTTGTTCATTATCTAAAAAAACTACCCATTTATTTTCATTCTGAATTTTATATGCGACTGCTTCTAAATCAACATTGTTCTCATAATATCCTAAATGAAGATGCTGATTTGGATCAAATTTCACGTTTATTCACCCCCTATAATTGATTATCATATGAAGTGATGTTTTTTCATGTTAGGAGCTACATGATAATGTAGATAAGGTCCTTTTCCGTCAATATAATGATAATCTAATCTAAAGATAGGCTGTTTAGTTTTTTTGTTACGAACCTGAATAATTCTTCCACCACTTGGTCCATCAATAACATAATTATCTATATAGATGCAATTTGAAGCTTTAACATTTGTCGCTTTTACCGAGCATTTGATCGACTGTCGGGCGACCGAACAACGCCGCTTCCAGACCCATGTATGGGTCTGTGAATCGGGTGGTTGTTCGGTCTTCCGTCACGCCAAGGCGTGACGGGGCAAGCCTGTGGCTTGCCTTCGACATTCGAAAAATGGACAAGCCACTTTTCCGTCAAGGATATGTTAAACTTTTTCGTTGCATCTATATAGATTTTTTAAGGCTTTTTCGATATGGGGCCTAGCTACAGACCAGCCTTTTTCCATTGCCTTTTTTCCAGCTTTACTAGTTAAAGCGCGTAAAGCTGCTGCAACTACAGGTACCCACTGAGCATTTACTTCATCTTGACTTAATTGAGCTTCTGCTTCTTGAATGGCAATAATTTCTTCCATTTCATTAAATACAGAATCACTTGTTAAAAACTCAAATTTTTCATCAAAATTATCAATATTAATATTTTCTAAATTAGTATTATAGTATTCGGATAATTGTTCTATGGTAGCTGGTGCAGCTTGCTCAGCAATTATTTCCACTTCATTATTTTCAAGATTTATAACTTCTTCATAGGTTGGTGTTTGTAACTCTTTTGAAAAAGTATCTTCGCTATTTTCTGTTACTGATATTTCTTTTACTGCTCCTTCTGCATATAAGACGGAAGGACTTACTGCTGTAAATACCATTACAATTGCAATCAAACTAGATAAAAAAACTTTAAAGTTCAAGTTGTCTCGCCTCCTCAACTAAGTTAGTTAATTATGAATTATATATAAATTATACCATTATTATACATATATTTGTTCTATTTTTCTGAATTTTTACATATCTTAAAAGCCTCTTCTAAATTGAAGATCCTATATCCGTCAGTAGTTTTTTCGATAGAAGATTGTATGATTATCTCTCTTAAATCTTTATTATCTAATAAAGGATTATAGCTTAAGAGTAATGCTAGGCCTCCGGCAACATGAGCTGCAGCTAAAGATGTACCGCTTCTTATAGTATAGTTACCGTCTATAGATGTACTTAATATCTTGTGTCCTGGTGCCATAACCGTGAGTTCTTTTCCAGTATTAGAGCCAACCCACCTCTCGTTATTTTCAGTTATTGCCCCTACAGCAATAACTTCTTCGTATTTTGCGGGATATGTAATAGAGTTGTTTGATAGAGCAGTATTTCCAGTAGATGCAATAAGAGTAATATTTTCTGAATCAGCTTTCTTAATAGCTTCTTTTAATATACGTGAATCTTTACTTCCACCAAAACTCATGAGAATAATATCTATATCATTATTAATAGCCCACTCAATTCCCTTAGCAATATTTTCGTATGAGCCAATTTGCTTCTTATTTAATACTTTTACTGAGTATAGTTCTGCTTTTGGTGCAATTTGTGCAATAATCCCTGCTATATGTGTACCGTGTCCATTATCATCTTCGTAATTCGTCGAATGATTAATAATATCTACCAGTGCCGTCTACAACGTACATCATTTGTCCCCCTTTTAACACTCACATTTTCCAATCCTAATAACAACAAATTATTCAAAATAAGTATGTCGAATTTTGTCTGGAAATCAAAAAAACCCCTTACACGAAGCAAGGGGCTACACAAACGTTTTATTTTCTTCTTTTCGGAAAAACGTCTTCATGGCGTGAAAAACGTCTGACTTTTGCTTAAGAATATAATACCGAAACTTTTCATCTTTAATGTTTTTATAAGCAGACATAAGCGTTGAATGGCGGTTGTACTGATACAACTATACACCCTATACACATTGGCCGTGTTATCTATAATCCATCATATGCTCCAAAGCCTCTTCAAAAAACTCACACGCTGCAACGATTCCCTCGGCAAAAGCCTGTTCCACGACGTCTTCTGTTTCCATTTTAGCATATTCGTTCCGCTGATCAGCGATAAAAGCGTGAAGAAGGAGTAACCTAACTATCAATCTGTCCATGATGTCCCTCCTTGCGGATCACGCAGTTTCAACCGCGCTCCAGCTACCTTTATATCGGAGTAAACTGACTGCTGTGATTGTTGCGGCTGTTTCAATGACCGCAAGAACCCCAGAAACGATGGCGCCTGGAAAACCCGAAAAGGATATGGCCGATCAAGAGCATACCTTGTATCTGACAGTATGAGAATGTACGGGAATACTACTTTTCCTGCCGGCTGCCAAGGCTCCTCAGCGATCAGTCCGCTTTCGTATAGGGCGATATACCGGCTTAGTTTTTCCTCGATCATTTTTTCAGTGTAAAAAGTACGTTGGCACTCGAGGAAAAACGGCGTCCGCTGATAGATAAAAAACGCGTCGGGTTCAGCCAGCCCTTTTCGATATTTCGGCTCGACGATAAACTGCTCGACCGGTCCGGCTGAAAGAATTTCTTTATACACCTTTACGATCTCGAGATAATGGGGGATTTTTTGTGAGTTCTTTTTGATGTTGCTCTCAGCGCAAAAATACACGTAAGGGATAAACGCAGTAGAACGCTGTATATGCCCGTCGCGAACCAGCCGCAATAGGACGTTATTGGCGCTTTCCTGTGGACGCTTTAGCCCTTTGAAATGGATCTCCGCAATGTCGTCGCGGCTCATCACGCGGAATCGTTGTAAATCGGCGATGATCGCTTTATCACGTTTGGTCAGCATCGTCTAACACCCCTAAAATCATTTCTTCACTGACATGATCCTGAGGGTTAGTCATCTCCAAACCGGCTTGCAAGACATTCCCTCGATCAGCCACCTTGTATGCCTCGAGAATCTTCTGCGCCCGTTCCAGAGACAAAAACGGCGCCTGAAGTTCCACTAATCCTTCTCGCTTCAACAAGAACCGACCGCGCTGTTCAATGCTGATTTTTTCCGCCCCTGGCGTGCCGATGATTTTAGCGTTTGACAAATCGGCCGCACGAAAACCCATCCGCACCGTTAAATTCGCCCTTATTTTTGTATCGAGTATGTCGTGGCTCGGCCGTTGCATGGATAAAATCACAATTATATTGAGCGCCCGACCGATCGCTACAAGCTGAACCAACGTGTCCATGATATCTTTTTCATCTTTCACGACGACTAGCTCATCGATGCAAACAAGAATGATAGGCGGTCGTGCCGATTCCGGCAAATCATTGATATGAGCCACTTCTTTTTCATGGAGCATCCGGCTGCGCCGATTCATTTCAGCCTGGATAAACCATAGCGTCCTTTTTAGTTGTCCTGGAGTTGTGCAAACTGCTTTCACTTGACGACAGCGTTTGAAAATATGAAACTCTGACATCTTCAAATCGGCGCAGTAAATGTTTAGCTTGCTCTCATCGTAGTATTGAATCAGCGTTGTCAGAATCGACCTCAACTGCGTTGATTTTCCGCTGCCACTTTCCCCAGCAATCAGCAGATGCGGCTCTTGGATCGCATCATAGGCAATATATCGGCCATATCTGTCCATCCCACAAATAATCGGAAGCGCTAACCCCTCGAGGTGAGGCTTGATCTTTTCAAAGCTATAAGAAAGCTCATTGGGCAATCCTCGATGATAAATGGTCAGCGTAAATCTTTTATAATCTCCCTCCAATTGAACATGCTGACCAAACACTTGTTGAAACACATATTCTTTTTTTAAAACCTCTTTTGGATCCATGCCATTAACGAGAGTAAAAGCATACTCGATTCGATCGCTATCATTTATTACACTGTGAATCTTTGGGAACACTTTTAGCTCCCGCTCGCCGCTCCGATAGGTCACATACAACCCGGCCGCTTGAAACGCTCTTCTCAGCTGAGATTTTGCGCGTTGCTTTTGCAGCCATTTCCTCACATCACAGCCCTCCCAGACTGAAAAATAACCACAACACCGCCCCATAAACGACTACCGGAAATACAATACGGCCACAATCGGTGACTTTTTCAGCGACATCGGTCATCCTCATCATGACGAGCCCTCTCTCTATGAACGCTGACAACGTGATTGCCCCGACTCCTGTCATCAGCAAGGCAAAATCGGGATCTTGAACAGGAAATAAATGATGCGGAGTGATAACAGGGAACAACGCTGGAACGACTATGCCTGGCTTCGCCTTCGTCCGTTTTTTAGCCATAAACTCCCCAAACGGGATGATTTCCGTCTGACGTTTAAAAATCATCGTCTCTCACCTCCTGTATTTTTGGTTTCCTCCCCCTCGCGCTCCCCCTCCTCCCTCGTCGTCGCTTCGCTCCTCCTAACAAACGCTGGATTTCTTGGTACATGAGGCATTTCGCTCGTACAAGTGCACTAGAAGAACAGTGTAGAAAAAGTGACTGAAGTGAAAATAAACAGTTTCGAAATCCTGTCGAGAGAGCGATACTGGGACGCCTAATGAAGTGAAGGGAAAGTTTTGCTACTGTGGGGCTTTTGTGTTATTAGCCTATGTGCTGGTGGTTGTCCGTTTATCTTGTCCATCGAAAAAATTCCGATACATCTTATCCTTTTCTGGAGGATCAGAACGACCTTACGGCGAAATGAAAAACTGGAGGGGATTCGATGACTGGATATAAATGCATGTTAAAGGTGATCCTAGCCCAAGAAAGCATTAAACACGGGGAATTTGCTAAGAGGATCAATATTAGCCCTGGAACGCTAAGCGCCATCGTTAACGACAAGCAGCTACCATCGTTCAATGTAGCCTATGCAATCTGTGAGGAACTAGGGATGCCGATCAATGAGATATGGATAAAGAAAGAGCCTACTCAAAATGAGTAGGCGTTGTTACACTGATCAGTCGAGAAATATTTCCCTTTTTATAAAATATAGACCATAAACCAATTTTTTGTACTATAATTTAACTAAATTAACTCATTTATATAGGTAATTAAGGGGGAAATCGAATGAGAAAAACACTGCTCATCACTTTAATTGCTGTGGTATCTGCGCTGTTTTCTGGATGCGGAAACAACGAAAAGGCTAGCGCACCAGAAAAAGACTCAAAACAAATAGACCAAGTTCAAGGCGTTGACCAGCAGAAAAGCGATGGTAAAGAGGCTTTTGAAAACTATCTAAATTCCATCACGCCTATCCTTCAAGAGATCGGTACTTGGGGACAAAAATATGAGGATCTAAGAACCAAGTCGGCGAACGGTCAAATCTCTAACGAAGAATTTGCTGCAGCTATATCTAATGAATTGCTGCCTGAAGGAAATAAATTACAAGAGAAAATGGAAAGCATCATGCCAGAAGAAAAAGAGTTCCGTGATGTCCAAGAAAAATTAAATCAAATGATGGCTAAAAACAACCAGGCGTTTTCTGAAATTATTGCTGCTATCAATGCCGGAGACGCATCAAAAATCACTTCTGCAAACAATCTTTTGAGTGAAGCAAGAGAGTTAGAACGGCAAGCATATTACGATCTTAAAGATTTATCTGACAAATATGGAGTTCCTTTCATGAATCAATAATAAAATGAAATGAAATGAAAAGAAAAGTCAAAGGAATTGTCGATCGTTTTGAAGGCGATATTGCAGTAGTTGAGATTGATAAAAAAACTCTTGACCTTCCGAAGACTATTTTTCCAAAAGAAATTGACGTAGGGGATGTTGTTATTATTGAGGTGACGATTGATAAAAAAGAAACAGAAAAACTTCGAAAAGAGATCGAAGAGTTGATGAATGAGGTGTTTGAGGATTAAAGCCCTTCTCACATGAGAAGGGCAATCATTTAATAACCTTTTGATTTTAATACTGCTTTTAATTTTTCCATTGTGTTTGGACCATATACTCCGTCAACCTCATAAGGCAAATAAACCTTTTGGAATCTGCGAACTGCATCCTCTGTTTTGGGACCGTATACCCCATCCGCTTCTCCGCATTTAAAGTTTACGGCGTTTAGAGCATTCTGCAACAATTTAACGTTAGGGCCCTTTGAGCCACGCTTCAAGATCCCAGACGGCAGAGGATATTTATATTCGGATTGTTCTTTTTTGGGAGCGTCAGGTTTAGGCGTATATGCATTTTTTGCGCGCCCTAGGTTAATAACCTGTCCGACTTTCAGGTTTCTTGGATCTACTCCTGGATTAGCTGCTATTAAATCTTCAACCGTAATTCCTTCTGGTCCATCTTTTGCTGCGATGCTCCAGAATGTATCCCCTTCCTGGATTGTATATGTGTCAGGTAGTGGTGCCGGCTTGCTCGGTGTTGCTTCACCTTTCCATTGAATGGCTTTCCGGTAGTCGTAAACGCAGCATTGCTTCCAAGCATATCCTGGCATTTCATTATGCGATTTATCTTCTTTACCAATGCCATCCGCTGTTAAAGCATCGTGTAGTTCAGCAATAGAACGCATAGCAGGTTCAGACAGCTTATCATATCGATAATCGCCAATAACGCAAATCCCTAATGAGAAATTGTTGCTGTTACCAACGTGATACGACTTTTTAGCAATATCAACACAGTAATAAATTGCCGCACGTCCGTTGATTACTTTATTAGGATCGATGACAAGTGCATAACCGATTTCTGGCCATCCGTTTGTACGAACATGATAATCTGCAAAAGCATGGACGTTTGAACCTTTTAGATTTAGTTTCGTGAGGGAGTGATGCCATACCCGTGTTGTAATTGCTTTTACGCCGCCATTTCGCATGTTATACTGCCCTTTATGTGGAAGTTTCCCCCTCATATCAATCAATTGTGGAAGTCGTTCGAACTTATATCCCATGTAAATGCCCCCTTTGGTTTAAAATTAATAAAGAGCAACGTTTCCGCTGCTCTTTACGACAATCCATGTTTTTCTAATACCTCTTTTTGCTTGCGCCCCTTCTTGCTGAGATAGTTATTTTTCCAGCCCATGTATAGCGCATAAATTCCGGATACCACAGCAACAATATCATTCACTAAATCATCGGGAATTGTCTGATATCCAAGCATGTTTAATACAGCGTTGATAACAGCGACAATGAGCAGAGCAAAACGCGATACACTCGCTTTATCCATTGTAGCTCATCTCCTTTTCTAATGCGTCTAACCGTTTATGAGCTTGCTTGGAACTCTCTTCTACGCGCGTGATTCGTTCACCCAGCGCAATCATCTGTCTTTCGTTTGCTTTTAAGTCAATTCGGATATCATCAACCCCCTTTCTGATGTACCCTAACTCGGCCTTCAACTCCGCACTTTCTTGGCTGTCCGTTTTGAGTGCTTTTGTTCTGTTCAACGAATATGCAAGATAGCTGATAATAAGCGAAAGCACTGCGATTAACATTCCGACTTCGATCGTCAAGTTAATCACCCTTTCTACAACAAAATAAAAACAGCTTTTCAGCTGCTCATACACCTCTTTTTAAAACGAGATTTTTTAAAACTTTCTGCCTCAATCGATGACAATCCGCGTGTTTCATGTAACCCAGATAAGACATGAGAGTAGATCGTACTTCATCGGCGCTCACCTCCCCTCGGGCATAAGCCTTTTTTAAATATCTCAAGCGCCTTTTCATTTTCTTGGCGGTTTTCTTTTTTAATTTCCTATGAGTCGGCCATATGCGATAACCAACGAATTCGATTCCTGTTGAGATTGGACGTATCGCTGTTTTGTTATTCAGCTGCAGACGGAGTTCGCTTTGCAAGAAGATATTCAGTTCTTCCAATACATCTCGCAATTCTTTTTTATCTTCACTTAGAATTACAATATCGTCCATATATCGTATGTAGTAATGAAGATGCAGCTGGTGCTTGGCGTACTGATCAAGCTCATTAAGATAAAGGTTTGCGAACAATTGAGAAGTTAAATTCCCGATTGGTATTCCTATCCCATCGATTCGTTCTTGCTCAAAGCCGTGATCACCTAAAGGAATGCCGAATTTCGTATCTTCAGACCGTATAATCGTTTCTAGTAGCCACAAAACATCACGGTCTTTAATTTTTCTCTCCAGGATTTGCATGAGAATATCATGATCAATTCGATAAAAATATTTGCTGATATCGAGCTTTAAGTAATAGGGCTTTTCAGCGCTTCTATCTAATTTTCTCAGCCAATATTGCAAACGGTCAGCAGCCTTTTGAATGCCCTTACCTTTGCGACAAGCATAGGAATCGTAG
>NZ_BCQG01000064.1 GCF_001544315.1 Geobacillus jurassicus NBRC 107829 | reverse complement strand
GTTTCATTATTCCGCAAATAGCTCAGCGACGAGCTTCACATCTTCGAATTCGCTACGAGTTGCCTCGACGCATCTCGCTTCCTTGAATTAGCTAGTAGAGGAAGAGGCAACGAGCACATTGGGAAGATGCACATGACATATAGTTTTCTCATCATTCCGCAATAGCTCAGCGGTAGAGCAACCGGCTGTTAACCGGTAGGTCGTAGGTTCGAATCCTACTTGCGGAGCCATTTTTACGCTTCCATAGCTCAGTAGGTAGAGCACTTCCATGGTAAGGAAGAGGTCACCGGTTCGAGCCCGGTTGGAAGCTCCATTTATTTTCCGGCCCGTTGGTCAAGTGGTTAAGACACCGCCCTTTCACGGCGGTAACACGGGTTCGAATCCCGTACGGGTCACTCCCATTTCGGCCAATCGTCCTTTCAAGGATGATTGGTCGAAATGAAAAGCGTATAATTCACTGATCACAGAGACATAATAGCGATTGAGTACAGCATATCTTCTTCATAACGTTGGGCTATAGCCAAGCGGTAAGGCAACGGACTTTGACTCCGTGATGCGCTGGTTCGAATCCAGCTAGCCCAGCCATTATTTTTTTGTACATAAAAATGGTCATGAGCCATTAGCTCAGTAACGAGCGCTACATCTTCGAGTTCGCTGCGAGTTGCCCCGACGCATCTGGCTTCCTTGAATGGGCTGGCAGAGGAAGGGGCAGGTAGAGCTAGATAATACTTAGAGTGTTTTCCTAACTATGAGCCATTAGCTCAGTAACGAGCAATGCATCGTCGAATATGCTTCGAGTTGCCTCGACGCACATAGCTTCTTTGAACTCGCTAGTAGAGGAAGAGGCAGGTAGAGCGAATCATCGCTTAGAGTGTTATTGAACTCGTGAGCCATTAGCTCAGTAGGTAGAGCATCTGACTTTTAATCAGAGGGTCGGAGGTTCGAGTCCTCCATGGCTCACCATAGCGCGGAAGTAGTTCAGTGGTAGAACACCACCTTGCCAAGGTGGGGGTCGCGGGTTCGAGTCCCGTCTTCCGCTTGGGCGGGGCCTTAGCTCAGCTGGGAGAGCGCCTGCTTTGCACGCAGGAGGTCATCGGTTCGATCCCGATAGGCTCCATCAATGGCAGACTGCTTATCCGTTAGGAGGCAGTCTGTTTTTTGTTATATCGGTATAAATATTCGAAATTTTGTCAAGTTGAGTCATCCCCTTTCTTTCCTCTACAATAAAGACGTAACAGGAACCGGAAAGGAGTGGGAGACAGCATGAAGTCAATTTCAATTATCGGGGTTCCGATGGATTTAGGGCAGACACGCCGCGGCGTTGATATGGGGCCAAGTGCGATGCGTTATGCAGGTGTGATCGAACGTCTGGAACGTCTTCATTACGATATTGAAGATTTGGGAGATATTCCGATCGGAAAAGCAGAGCGGCTGCACGAGCAAGGAGATTCACGGTTGCGCAATTTGAAAGCGGTTGCGGAGGCGAATGAGAAACTCGCGGCAACGGTTGACCAAGTCGTTCAGCGGGGGCGCTTCCCACTTGTGTTAGGCGGCGACCATAGCATCGCCATTGGCACGCTCGCTGGGGTGGCGAAACATTATGAGCGGCTTGGAGTGATCTGGTATGACGCGCACGGCGACGTCAACACCGCGGAAACGTCGCCGTCTGGAAACATTCATGGCATGCCGCTGGCGGCGAGCCTCGGGTTTGGCCATCCGGCGCTGACGCAAATCGGCGGATACAGCCCGAAAATCAAGCCGGAGCATGTCGTGTTGATCGGCGTCCGTTCCCTTGATGACGGGGAGAAGAAGTTTATTCGCGAAAAAGGGATCAAAATTTACACGATGCATGAGGTCGATCGGCTCGGAATGACAAGGGTGATGGAAGAAACGATCGCCTATTTAAAAGAACGGACGGATGGCGTTCATTTGTCGCTTGACTTGGACGGTCTTGACCCAAGCGACGCACCGGGAGTCGGAACGCCTGTCATTGGCGGATTGACATACCGCGAGAGCCATTTGGCGATGGAGATGCTGGCGGAAGCGCAAATCATCACTTCAGCGGAATTTGTCGAAGTGAACCCGATCTTGGATGAGCGGAACAAAACAGCGTCAGTTGCTGTAGCGCTGATGGGGTCGTTGTTTGGTGAAAAACTCATTTAATGCATTTGGACAAAGACGGCTGGCTGCGGGGATTCACGGATGTGATGATGATTTGTTCCCGCGGTTTGTGAAAGAGGGGCTGCCATTTGTTTGGCGTCCCCTCTTTTTCCGTTGTATGATACAATAAATGTGTTGCATGAAACTTTTCTTGATCGAGCGCCGTAATATACGGTAAGCCGTGAGGCGGGGGTATTGTATTTTATGGATCTATTTATTAAAAAGAGAATTAAGGCGATCCAAAAAGGGGATCAAAACGCATACGCGGATCTTGTCGATTTGTATAAGGACAAGATTTACCGCCTTTGCTATCGAATGCTCGGCAATCGGCATGAGGCGGAAGATGCGGCGCAGGAGGCGTTTATCCGCGCCTACACCCATATTGATACGTACAATCCAGAAATGAAATTTTCTACTTGGCTGTACCGAATTGCCACGAACTTGACGATCGATAAATTGCGGAAACGGAAACCGGACGTGTATTTAGATGAAGAGGTCGGGGGCACGGACGGGTTGACGATGCAGGCTCAGCTTCCTTCCCGCGAAGCATCTCCGGAGGAGGCGGTGGAAAGTCTGGAGCTGCAAGAGACGGTGCAGCGGGCGATTGAGCGGTTGCCAGAAAAATATCGAAGCGTGATCGTGTTGAAATATATGGAAGATTTGTCGTTGCAAGAAATCAGCGAAGTTTTAGGGTTGCCGATCGGCACGGTAAAAACGCGGCTGCATCGCGGCCGCGAAGCGTTGCGCAGGCAATTGGGCCATTTATAAGAGGGTGGGAGATCATGAAATGTCCGAAAGAAATCGTATTACTCATGCATAGCTATTTAGATGGGGATCTTCAGCCAGAAGGAGAGCAGCGGCTGAAAGAACACTTGCGTTCTTGCGCGGCGTGCGCTGCCCATTTTCACGAGCTGAAAAAAACGGTTGCTTTCCTCCAATATGCCGCCCACGTTGCGGCGCCGCCGTCGTTTTCGGCTAAGGTCATGGAGGCCATGCCGCAAGAGAGAAAGACCGCGCGGCTGCGCCGTTTTATGCATCGTCATCCGCTGCTCACGGCTGCTTCGTTGTTTTTAGCGCTCACTTTGGGCAGCTTGGCTTCTTCATGGGGAGAAAGAGGCGCGTTTTCCGTCTCCGCTGATGAACATGTCATCATCCGCGACCATACTGTCATCGTGCCGAAAGGAGAAACGGTCAAAGGGGATATTGTCGTCCGCAATGGCTCGATTCGGATTGAAGGAACGGTTGATGGGGACGTGACTGTGATCCATGGAAAGAAATATATGGCGTCCGCCGGGCAAGTGACAGGAGAAGTGGAGGAAATTAATCAAGTGTTTGAATGGATTTGGTATAATATTAAAGAAAGGTTCAATCGTGCGCTCCAATCGATTGAATGATGGCAGCCATCGTTCGATGGCTTTTTCCATGACCATCAGCAGATTGGAATTAGAGATAAAGGAAGTGTGAAGATGTCCTTCGAAGAGCTCCCCATCGTGTCATATTTGTTAAAAGTGGTTGATATTCTTGTCGTTTGGTATGTGATTTACAAGTTGATCATGATGATCCGCGGGACGAAGGCCATTCAGCTGTTAAAAGGCATTTTTTTAATTATTTTAGTGCGTTTTGTGAGCAATTATCTCGGATTGACGACGCTGCAATGGCTGATGGATCAGGCGATCATTTGGGGGTTTCTCGCGATCATCATCATTTTTCAGCCGGAATTGCGGCGCGCGCTTGAGCAGCTCGGCCGCGGAAGGCTGTTCACCCGCAATACGGTCAATGAAGACGAAGAGCGGCTGCGAATGGTGGAAGCCATCGTAAAAGCGACCGAGTATATGGCGAAACGGCGCATCGGTGCGCTGATTTCCATCGAGCGGGAGACAGGGATGAATGATTACGTCGAAACCGGAATTTTGTTGAACGCACACGTATCGTCCGAGCTGCTTATTAATATTTTCATTCCGAACACGCCGCTTCATGACGGGGCGGTCATTATTCAAAAAAATCAAATCGCTGCGGCTGCCTGTTATTTACCGTTATCGGAAAGTCCGTTTATTTCGAAAGAGCTCGGAACACGCCATCGGGCGGCGCTCGGCATCAGCGAAGTGACGGACAGCGTCACCGTCGTCGTGTCAGAGGAGACAGGAGCAGTATGTCTGACGAAAAACGGTGAGTTATACCGCGATTTAACGATCGATGAATTTCGGGAACTGTTGACAGACGAACTTGTTCCAACTGCGAAGGCGTCCGCCTCTTCCCGTTGGCAATGGAGGGGGAAGAAACATGGATAAGTTGATGGACCATCCTTGGTTTATTCGCGTCGTTTCCTTGTTGTTAGCGATTATGCTATATATGTCGGCCAACGTCGGGGCGAAAACCGGCGAGACGCGCAATACGTTTGGCCAGGAAGATACGGAAACGTTGATCGACATTCCGGTTGTCGCTTACTATGATGAAGAAAACTTGGTCGTATCTGGTGTGCCGAAATATGTGAACGTCACGCTTCAAGGGCCAGCGAGCATTGTTAAGCCAACGGCGCTGCAGCGGAATTTCGAAGTGTATGTCGATTTAACGGAATTGCCGTTAGGGACATACACGGTGCCGATCAAATACAAGGATATTTCCGATAAGTTGAAAGTGACGATTCAGCCCGCTTCGGTGAAAGTGACCATTCGCGAAAAAGTGTCGAAACGGTTTTCGGTCGGTGTTGAATTTTTCAATCGAAACAAAATGCCGGATGGCTATTCCGTCGGGGAGCCGACCGTGGAACCGGATGCTGTGACGATTACTGGAGCGAAGGAGCTGATCGACAATATTTCGTTTGTGAAGGCGATCGTTGATTTGGAGGGAGCGACAGAAACATTGACAAGAGAAACGCGCGTTCGGGTGTACGACCGGCGGGGAAATGAATTGGATATCGAGCCAGAGCCATCGTCGGTGAAAGTGACTGTGCCGGTGGAAAGCCCGAGCAAGACGGTGCCGGTTCAAGTGAAAACGACCGGGGAGCTGCCGGATGGCGTGCATCTTGTCAGCATCACTCCGGAGCCGGATCGGGTGACGATTTACGGACCAAAAGGGGTGCTGAACCGTATTGACAAGTTGGAAGGATTGACAGTTGACTTGGACGATATTACCGATGATGAGACGGTAGAACTTGACGTTCCGCTCCCTGATGGAGCAAAAAGCGTCGATCCAGGCAAAATCAAGGTTCATATTGATGTGGAAAAAGATATAGCGCAAACATGGGAAAACGTTCCAATCGCTGTCGTCGGCTTGCCGGATTCATACAAAGCTGAGTTTGTCAAACCGGTTGAAGGAAAGATTACGATTCGACTGATCGGTCCACCTGACATTGTCCGCGGATTGACAAAAGATGACGTCCGTTTGTATGTCGATGTCAGCGGGCTTGATGTCGGCGAACATCAAGTCCCTATTCAATGGGACAACCCTAACCACGTTCAATGGCAACCGTCGGCGGAAACAGCGATGGTTCATATCAGCGAAAAAGCAACCGCACAATAAATTGACAGTAAGGAGAGAGTGAACGAATGGGCAAATATTTTGGCACTGATGGTGTACGTGGAGTCGCGAATCGTGAATTGACGCCGGAGCTGGCGTTTCAAATCGGGCGCTGCGGCGGGTACGTGCTGACGAAAAGCGCTGAGCGCCCGAAAGTATTGATCGGGCGTGACACCCGCATTTCTGGCCATATGCTTGAAGGCGCCCTTGTCGCTGGGTTGCTGTCGATCGGGGCCGAGGTGATGCGCCTTGGCGTCATATCTACGCCAGGTGTCGCTTATTTGACGAAGGCGCTCGGCGCGCAGGCGGGGATTATGATTTCCGCCTCCCACAATCCGGTGCAAGATAACGGCATCAAATTTTTCGGCCCGGATGGGTTTAAGCTGTCAGATGAGCAGGAAGCGGAGATTGAGGCGTTGATCGACAGCGCGGAGGACATGCTGCCGCGGCCGATCGGGGCTGGGCTTGGGCAAGTAAACGACTATTTTGAAGGCGGGCAAAAGTACTTGCAGTATTTAAAACAAACCATCGATGAAGAAGATTTTTCCGGGATGAAAATCGCCCTCGACTGCGCGCACGGGGCGACGTCATCGCTTGCAACGTACTTATTTGCCGATTTGGATGCGGATGTCGTCACGATGGGGGCGTCGCCCAATGGGCTCAACATTAACGAAGGGGTCGGCTCCACCCATCCCGAAGCGCTGGCCGCGTTTGTCAAAGAAAAAGGTGCTGATGTCGGGCTCGCCTTTGACGGCGACGGCGACCGCCTCATCGCTGTGGATGAGAACGGCAGCATCGTCGACGGCGATCAAATTATGTACATTTGCGCCAAATATTTAAAAGAAACAGGCCGCCTCAAACAACAAACCGTCGTCTCAACGGTCATGAGCAATCTCGGGTTTTACAAAGCGCTTGAGGCGCAAGGCATTAAAAGCGTGCAGACAGCTGTCGGCGACCGCTATGTCGTCGAGGAAATGAAAAAGAACGGCTACAACCTCGGCGGCGAGCAGTCCGGACACATCATCTTCCTCGACTACAACACGACGGGGGACGGGATGTTGACGGCGCTTCAGCTTGTCAACATCATGAAAATCAAAGGCAAGCCGCTTTCCGAATTGGCAGGCGAAATGAAAAAATACCCGCAGCTGCTTGTGAACGTCCAGGTAAAAGAGAAAGAAAAAGTGATGGAAAATGAGCAAGTGAAGAGTGTGATCGCAGAAGTGGAAGCGGAAATGAACGGCAACGGCCGCGTTCTTGTCCGCCCATCGGGCACCGAACCGCTCGTGCGCATTATGGCTGAGGCCCCGACGGAGGAAGCGTGCCGCGCCTACGTTGAGCGGATTGCGGATGTTGTCCGCCGTGAAATGGGAGCGGAATAACCGATTGTTTGGACAACCACCCTATGCATAGACGGAACGTTCCCTTCCGTTTATGCATAGGTTATTTTATACAGATAGTTGACGCCGATGGGAATGTCCTGTAATATTAACGTTGTTGCCTTTTTCTTGAAAGGAGGCGATGGAAGGGCGAAGAGCGGAACATGGTGAAGTGATGGCTTGCCGCAACCGCAGGCATGGCCAACAAAGCAAAAAGGTGGTTGGTTGTTGCATCGGTTTTGACGAGACAAAAGCGCCTGGACTAAGCGCGGAACGGAAGCGCGCTTAGTTGACGAGGAGGAGGTTTATCGAGGTTTTCGGCGGATGCCTCCCGGTTGACGCGATGACAGCCGCAAGTCCTCTCTTAAAACAAAGGGGTGACCCTTTGCACAAAGGGGAGGATATCATCGCACGAATCCAGGAAGGGAGTCTGCCGCATTCATCGGCGAGGCCCCTAGTTTGCTCTTTGACAACTGAACAGAACGGATCTCGTTGGCGGCAGCCTCCAAGATGAAAAGGAGGAACATTTGCCATGTGCGGCATTGTTGGTTATATCGGTTACCAAGATGTGAAAGAAATTTTACTGCGCGGATTGGAAAAACTCGAGTATCGCGGCTACGATTCGGCGGGAATCGCCGTCTTGAATGGGGACGGAGTTCAAGTGTTTAAAGAAAAGGGACGGATTGCCGATTTACGCCGCATCGTTGATCCGAACGTCAACGCGACCGTCGGCATCGGCCATACACGTTGGGCGACGCACGGGGCGCCAAGCCGGGTGAATGCCCACCCGCATCAAAGCGCGTCGGGCCGTTTTACGCTCGTGCATAACGGCGTCATCGAGAACTATGAAATGGTGAAGCGCGATTATTTGGCCGATGTTGCGTTCCAAAGCGACACGGATACGGAAGTGATTGTCCAGCTGGTGGAAAAATTTGTCCACGACGGGCTGACGACGAAAGAAGCGTTTCGAAAAACGCTCTCGCTGTTAAAAGGGTCGTACGCCATCGCCATGATCGATGCGCAAGACGAAAACACGATCTACGCAGCGAAAAACAAAAGCCCGCTTCTCGTCGGATTGGGTGATGGGTTTAATGTCGTGGCCAGCGACGCGATGGCGATGCTTCAAGTGACCAACCAATTCGTCGAACTGATGGACGGGGAAATGGTCATCGTCACGAGCGAGAACGTCACGATTCAAACGCTGGACGGTGAAACCGTCGAACGGCAGCCGTTTACGGCCGAGCTCGATGCGAGCGACATTGAAAAAGGAACGTATCCGCACTATATGTTGAAAGAAATCGACGAGCAGCCGTTTGTCATCCGCCGCATCATTCAAAAATACCAAGATGACAACGGCGAATTGACCGTCGACGAAGCGATCGTGAAGGAAGTATTGAACGCTGACCGCCTGTACATTGTCGCGTGCGGAACGAGCTACCACGCGGGTCTCGTCGGCAAACAATTGATCGAATCGTGGGCGAAAATTCCGGTTGAAGTGCACATCGCCAGCGAATTTTCGTACAACATGCCGCTGTTGTCGGAAAAGCCGCTCTTCCTCTTTATTTCGCAAAGCGGCGAGACAGCTGACAGCCGCGCCGTGCTCGTGCAAACGAACAAACTCGGCCATAAAGCGATCACGATCACAAACGTCCCAGGTTCGACGTTGTCGCGCGAAGCCGACTATACGCTTTTATTGCACGCCGGCCCGGAAATCGCCGTCGCTTCGACGAAAGCGTACACGGCGCAAATTGCGGTGCTTGCGATTTTGGCCGCCGCGGCGGCGAAAGCAAAAGGCCTCGAATTGGATTTTGACTTGACAAAAGAGCTCGCCATCATCGCCAATGTGATGGAAATGTTGTGCGACGCGAAAGAAGAAATGGAAAACATTGCGAGCGACTACTTGACGCTGACGCGCAATTGCTTCTTCATCGGCCGCGCCGTTGACTACTATGTCTGCCTAGAAGGCGCGCTGAAACTGAAAGAGATCTCTTACATCCAAGCCGAAGGGTTCGCCGGCGGCGAGCTGAAACACGGCACGATCGCCTTGATTGAGAACGGCACACCGGTTATTGCGCTTGCCACCCAGGAGCATGTGAATTTGAGCATTCGCGGCAATGTGAAAGAAGTCGTCGCCCGCGGCGCCAACCCGTGCGTCATCTCGATGCGCGGCCTTGAAAGCGATGGCGACCGCTTCATTATCCCGGCCGTCCATCCGGACCTTACGCCGCTTGTCTCCGTCGTCCCGCTGCAGCTGATCGCGTACTATGCCGCTCTGCACCGCGGCTGCGACGTCGACAAACCGCGCAACTTAGCGAAGTCGGTGACGGTCGAGTAAGCGGGTTGGCGGTGAGATACAAGTTGTTTAAAAAACACACGTTGGAGTAAATCGAATCAACTCCAGACGTGTGTTTTTTATTTGTGTTGATGTTTTGTTTCGGGTATGTCGTGTTGCTCCAAATCATTTAGAAAACAAGAGATAAATCATTTGACGATAAAGATTTTGCTGGGGCCAACAACTCTTTGAGACAGTCCCATATTACCATCACAATAAATTAAGAAAATTATAAAAAATATATATCGATACATTAGAAAAATCTTATAATTTTGATCTATATAAATTGAAATTTTGTTTTACATCCAGCCGATCACTCGCAATGTTATAGCATAGTCGAATTGTATGGGGGTCAAAACAGAAACGAAAAATCGGAAATTCTTTATTGCAACTTATATATAAGCTGTAATAAAGAATTTCCACGGTTTTGTATTAATGTTCAAGCCGTAACAGGGTAGTATATAATGCGAGTATGCCGAGAGTCTAGTGGATAAACACTTTTTTGAATTAAGTGTTTTAAGACACAGAAGGAATATTAAAATATAGGTATAGAAAGGGTTGAGGAATTTGAAGATTAAAGATGTATTTGGGGATTTGCCTACACTTACTACTGAACGTTTAATATTAAGAAAATTAACGTTAGATGATGCATATGATTTATTTGATTATGCGTCAAATCCGGAAAACTGCAAATATTTACCTTGGAGACCTCATCATACCATTGAAGATTCAATTCAATTTTTAGAATTTGTAATTAAGTCTTATAAAGAAGGTAGTTTAGCTCCGTGGGGAATCGTTTCAAAAGCAGATAATAAAATGATCGGGACAATTGATATAGTTAAATGGTTACCCAATCATCATAAAGCTGAGATAGGTTTTGTTTTATCGTATAAGTATTGGGGGAAGGGATTAGCAGTTGAAGCGGCTAATAAAATCATTGAATTTGGTTTTGACAAGATGGAATTAAACAGAATTGAGGCATTTGCTATGATTGAAAATGTTCAATCTTTAAGAGTTTTACAAAAGTTAGGGATGCAATTTGAAGGGGTTATGAGAGAACATTGGTATATTAAAGGTAAATTTAGGGATATGGCTATATACTCTATTCTAAAACGAGATTATTTTAAATCAAGGAACGGGTTGCAAAACGCATAACGGATGAATAAAGGGACACAAAAAATCCACTCTTATTGGGAATCATATACAGTTACTGTAGATGAGCATTTTTAATTACAATAATTTCCATGTTATAAGAGACAAACAGGGTACCCCTTAGGCGACATGGAGCTGTTTTTTGATCACCTCAATGGGAATATCTTGCTTCGCGGCGTCATAAATGAACTCGACGACGCTGTGGCCTTTCCGCGATCGAAGAAGCTCCAGTCCAGCGGAAAGGGTTTGTTGAGATTCGGCGATGCTGTACACGCAGGAGGGCAGCACCACCGCCCAATACCGTTTCACCGCCCGAACGCGGCGAACGCGGTATCCATCCAGCTTCAGTTGATCTTTCGCCTGCCGGAAAAAGCATTCGATCGTCCAACGCTGGGCATCGTAACGCAAGATGTCTTCGTCGCCGAGCTCCCGATCGGTGCTCAAGACGACATGGAGATGTTCCGGCGTCATCGGCTGATCCGCCTTCCAAGCCAGCAGCACCACCGCGTCATCGAGGCCATGGATCGCCCCCTCATAGCGATACACGCGGCAACGCTCCTGACCCACCGTGATGAGGCGGGTGTCTTGGGACTCGATATAGCGGGCAAACTGCTTGGCTTGGACCGCGATGCCGTTCGGGTAGAGAATCCGATTCGTCTTGAGCATCGCGATGATAGGGCTTGCGCGAAGGTGTGCACCATCAGCCAAACGAGCGAATGCCCCCAGACCGATTGAGGATCCTTGTGCGAGTCATGCCAGTCGCACCCTTCGATGGCGTGCGTTGCCCGTGACGAAGGCTTCGTTTTTTGGCAAATCGCATCATCGATCGAAAGGAAAAGGGGCTGATTCTTCCGTTTGGTTAGGCGTTCGACCCGGCAAAGGATCCACTCTTGAAGCTTCTCAAGCAGCCGTTCCTCGTTCCAAGGGCTTTTCGTGAAAAAGTGGCTGAGCGTGGTTCGATGATTCGGATGAAAGCTCCCATGATGGATATCAGCCAACGTTCCCGAAAATCCCTTGGTGGTCAAGGCATCGACGATATGAACGAGATGCTTCAAGACCGGTTTGGAAAGCTGCAGCGTCAACCCCAACGTGAAGAAAAACTTGTGGATTCCTTGGTGATGTGCTAATCTATTCATGAGACATGAACCTCCTTGTGTGAATGGGTTTTGAGCACATCTATTTTACTCAAGGAGTCCGGTTCATGTCTCCTTTTTTGTTTGGTTGTAAATTTATGTTAGTGAATTTGCTCATCTACAGTAAATAAATAAAGGGGGGAACTCAATTTGTTAGAGATCGTTTTGATTGTATTGTTTTTGATCGGTTTGTTCGTTTTCGTGGTTTATTATTTTCTTTTTGCAACCAAAGATTTAAAAAGAATGACTGAACAAAATGAGGAAATCATTAAATTGCTAAATGAGATTAAAAACCATATTCAAATGAAAAATTAGCTATTATGCAAAACCAAGGAGGACTTACTATGAATTGTACACAAAATCGCAAAATTGAACGAGTCACTGATCATTGTTTAGTTTCTATATAGATGCAATTTGAAGTTTTAACATTTGTAGCTTTTGCCGAGAATTGGATCCCGACTGTCGGGGGACCGAACAATGCCACTTTCAGACCCATGTATGGGCTGTGAAGCAGGTGGTTGTTCGGTCTTCCGTCACGCCTTGGCGTGACGGGGGCAAGCCTGTGGCTTGCCTTCGACAGTCGAAAATGGACAAGCCGCTTTTCCGTCAAGGATATGTTAAACGCTTTCGTTGCATCTATGAAGATGTTAAAATGCTGTTAACTGTAAGGTGGGTATGAAAAATGAGTAAAAGAAAAATACTGGTTGTTGACGATAATGAAGACATTTGCTTGACGATCAAACAATATTTGGAGCTTCATGATTATATGGTTGAACTGGCGTACAGCGGTACGGAAGCGTTGAAAATGATCAACAGCGATGTTGATTTGATTGTGTTAGATATTATGATGGAAGGTATTGATGGAATGGAATTGTGTCGCATGATTCGTGATCGAGTCGATTGCCCGATTGTATTTGTCAGTGCAAAGACGATGGAGGAAGATAAGGTTCAAGCTCTGTCGATCGGCGGAGATGATTACATAACCAAACCTTTCAGCTTAAAGGAGTTAAAAGCGAGAATCGATTCCCATTTAAGAAGGGAAGAGCGGATTCGTTCAAATGAGAGATATCTTTTGAGTTCGAAAAATATAACCATTGATCTTTTGGCGAATGAGGTTTTTTGTAAAGGAATGAAATTACCTTTCACAAAAAAAGAATATGAGATTGTGAAGTTGTTGATGCTGAATAAAAATGTTGTTTTTTCTAAAGAAAGGATATTTGAACGTGTGTGGGGACTCGACTCAGAAAGCCAATTAGACACCGTTACAGAAAGTATCAAGAATATCAGAAAGAAAATAAAAGCCGTTGATCCGGAAACTTCCTATATTCAAACATTATATGGATTAGGTTATAAATGGGATGTGACCGATGAAAAACAATAAAACGATCAAACGAGATTTTTACTTGTTGGTTGTGAAAGTTGTTTTGGCAACGATCGTCTCGTCGGCGCTTGCTTATTTATGCTTAATCTATTTGATCGTTACATTTACAGCGAATCATATGGTAAAATCGACAGATTATTTTGTACGATATTTGGATTTAATTGAAAAAAAAGTGAAAGAGAACGAAGAGGCCATTTTCATGGGGAGATTAATTCCCATCGATCGTTATAGCCGAAAGATACAGGGAGAAGTTGTAGACGTCAGTGGTCATCATCTGTATGGTGATCGGGGAATTGTAAACGATAAAGTTGATATTAGTGAAGCAATCAATCGTGATATTGTAAAAGGAAGCTATGTGTATCGATTCGTCCCCATTAAACATGATAACGCGATTCAGGCGGTGTATGTGCTGAAAGCGCCTTTTGGGTTTATGATTAATAATCGTGATCACTTCGGAGTCGTGTTGATTTATGTTGTGTTGCTTATTTCTCCGCTGATCTTTTTTATTGTCTATTTAATTTTTTTTACATCCAGGTTGTATCAATCATTGTTTCATAATATGAAATTGTTGCTTCACGCTGCCGATAACATCTCAAACGGCTATTTTGATTTTAAGGTCTCGGGGCTGAAACGAAAAGAGTTTATCAAGATACAGGATTCCTTTAATACCATGATCAGTGCTCTGAAAGAGATGGTTGAAAGTTTATCAAAGGTCGATGACGAACGGAAAATCATGGTGTCGTCGATTGCCCACGATATAAGAACACCGTTAACCGTTATTCAAGGACAAATGGATTTAATCGATGATTTGAAGGACGCAGATCATTTTGATATCACTCCCCATTTGGATCTGATTCGCAAAAACTGTAGAAAAATGCGGATGTTGACAGATAATTTGTCGTTGCTGTATAAAGTGGAGAATCCGCATTTTTTGTTTAATCCACAACAAGTTGATTTATATCAACTGTTAATGGAGAAAAAAAAGGAAATCTCCGCGTTGGTTTCGAATCAAAAGCAGATCAACATTTCTTTTGATGTGGACTTGCGAAAAACGTTTTACATTTTAGATGAACCGATGCTCATGAGAGTTTTGGATAATCTTTTGTATAACAGTTTGAGGTTTACAAAGAGTGGGGAAATTAAACTGAAAGTGTATGATGAAGCAGATGGACAAAATCATAAGATCTATTTTAAATGTTCAGACACAGGGACGGGATTTAAGGAAACGGATACATCGCTGTTATTCAGGCCGTTTTATCAGAATGAACAATATAAAGACCATTTTGGGTTAGGCCTTTATATCGCAAAACAAATTGTCAAAAATTATGGAGGGGAGATTTGGGCTTACAACAATGAAAGCGGCGGAGCAACCGTTGAATTTTATATTAAGGAGATATCAAATGATCCCCACATAAAGAGAAAAAATGAGACTTGAATCATTTTATCGCAAAAAGGTTTATCTATGGCTTTGTCATCGGAATCACATGGCCTTGCTATTTGTTCCTTATAAAACAGTAACACATATGCTAGGAGGCATGACAACACCGGAGTATCGAGAAATCCCTGAATATATCATAAGTGTACTTAAAATGGGGGGAGCGGAATTATTGCCTCTGTCGTTGGTCTAACTTTATATGAAAGTGAAAAACGAAAGACTAGCGCGTTTGTCGGTCGTTTGACATGGGAGCGATTAGCCTTTGAAGCTTGGCACGATCGGTAGGAAAATGAATGTGTTCTTGTATAAGGGTCCTCCTTTCGAATGATGATGCACTTTCATTCGAAAGGAGACCCACAGGCCGTGTCGATTTGTCTGCTTGTCTGGATGATGCTGTTATACACTCAATGGAGGTTTATTTCCTTTTTGCCACCAGAAATTGATTGTTGACCGTTACGGCCACTTCTTCTTCTGGGTTTACGCCTTTGATGCTGTACACCCAGCCAAAGTTCAAGTGAGTTCTTTTTTCATCTTTTTTATCAGGAACAATTTCGATCTTTCTCAGCTCTTCTTTGCTTAGGATTCGATGATGCTCATTAATGGTAATCGTTTCTGTTACTTTCCCAATTGGTTTGTTCAATTGATGTCGATCTACTTTTGACGCTTGAATGACATAGGTTCGGCCTTGATAGCGAATTTCTTTTAAGTTTTTTTTGTCCAGTTCATATTTTGGCAATGTTCGATCGATCGCCATATTGTGTGATGCCGTTTTTTTTAAGTCGCTGAAAAGCGAACAACCTCCTAAGAATATGGTTCCAATCAGTATCAGGAGAATGAAATTTTTCATAACTGCTCTGAGCCTCCTTTTTTCAACATTATGCCTAGATGGAAGGTGGATCTTCATTCATGCGGTTTATTTCCTTCCCAACGATGAAACCAGATGGAACCGATGATCGTGACGATGATAAAGCCTAGAAGGGCATAAACCGTTCCTTCCCGTAACGATGGCGAGTAGGAATGTAACAACTGCGTCCCCAAGGCCTGCTTGACCTCGGGCATCATCAGCATTGGAAATTGTGAAAGGCGAACAGCCCAAGCCCAAGGAATATAACTCCAGATGTGATCGCCTAAGGAAGTTGCGCCGATGATGGCGGAAATCAGAAATCCACCGCTTCCTACAGCGATGGAGGCTCCCATCCCAAAAGCAAAGCTAATGAATAGATGCATGGAGAAAAGGATGAGTGAGCCTACCATAGAGAGTACGGCTCCTTGGAAAAATAAATCATAATGAATGTGGGCTGCTTGGAGCACGTATTTCATGCCGATCAACATAAGAATCGTTGCCAGCAAGATGTCCGCAAATGCAATCAAAACGAGCAACGTGAGTTTGCCAACATACCATTGTATTCTCGATATAGGACCGGATAAAACGTTCATAAAGTTTCCTGCCTTTTCTTCTTGGTATGACATCAGACCCGTCAGCAATGAGAGGATGATCGGCAAGGAAACCGCCAGCACTTCAAAAAATCCTCGATAGATTTTCACTTGCCAAAATACAGGGGTATGGTAGTGGGAAAAATACCATACCATGAAGAGCGGATAGATGATGGGTGCGATCCACATCATCCATCGAATCGCTGTGCGTTTCGTTTTGATCCATTCGGAAAACAGAACGCGAAGAAACGACATGTCAATGCACCTCTTTTCGTGAAAACCAAAAGGCGGTCACAAATGATAACAACAGGAAAACAGCCATGGCGATCACCAGTCCTGTCGGAATGACAGAGGGATCCAACAGCGGACTTTCTTTCTCCAACGGAACGCCGTTCGGATGAACCCTAACGATCGGACACATCAGCCTCATTCCCCAGCTCCATGGAATGAACAGCCAATACGGTTTTGTGGCCATGACCACTCCCAATGCGATGCCGATGACACTGACAATAATCGACACCACCATCCCGAACCGCTCAGCGACAAACAACCCGATCGGAATGTAGGCTAAGGAGGTCATCCAAATGACAAGGCTGGCAAATATGGCGACTGTTGCTGATGAGAGGCTGTTAGGCAAAAACCATTTCAATAAAACAAGTAAGACGATCAGCTCTATTGTGGAGAGCAACATATAATAAGCGATGACGATGATTTTGCTCCACCATAGGCGTACAATGCTAATGTCATGACAACGCAACGCTTTATCGTTTCCTGACTTTTTCTCCCTTGCCACTGAAAGAGAGGCAATCAAGGCCGTTCCAATCGGAACAAAAATCAATGGCCACCAATTAAATACGGTGTATTCAAAATAATTATGTGTTGTATTCATGACTGGCATGGTCGTCATGGCGTACAGGACAAAGAAAAACGGAGCGATAAATACCAGTTTTTTGGCAAACGTCCGCTTATATTTTAAACGTTCAGACTCGATCATCGTTAGCATCACGTCCACCTTCCTTCATCTTTCACTCACTACATCGATAAAGAGTTTTTCAAGATCTTCATTTTCGCTGATTTTGCCTTCGTATTTGAGCGCCCCATTTTGAATAATGCCAATGTAATCGGCTAATTGTTTGACTTCTGATAAAATATGGCTTGATAAGATGATCGTCATTCCATTTTCACAAAACGATTGGATAAGGGTTCGCAAGTCCTGTATACCTAATGGGTCCAGTCCGTTCGTTGGTTCGTCGAGAATGAGTAGTTTCGGGGAGTTTAAAAGAGCTTTGGCAATTCCCAACCTCTGCTTCATCCCGAGAGAAAATTGGGAGACTTTCTTTTTGCCCGTGTTTTCTAAACCGACAATTTTTAGCACTTCCTCGATTCTCGAATTTGGCAAATTTAGCAGTTTGGCATACACGAGTAAATTCTCATAGGCCGTTAAATTGCCGTAAAGAGCCGGGGATTCGATTAGCGCCCCAATGTCTTTCAAATCTTTTCTGCTCCAAGGATGGCCGTTGATCATGATTTCCCCTTTTGTCGGACGCAGCAGCCCTGTCAGCATTTTTAAAATCGTTGACTTCCCCGCTCCGTTTGGCCCGAGCAGCCCATAAATCGTCTGTTTTTTCACTCTCATTGACACATTGTCCACCGCTAGCTGCTTGCCGAACGCTTTGCTTAATTCATAGGTTTCCAATGCATATTCTCCCATGTTCATGCTCCTTTC
>NZ_BCQG01000063.1 GCF_001544315.1 Geobacillus jurassicus NBRC 107829 | reverse complement strand
CAAGCCGAACAGGCGGCTTTTCCTTCTTTTTCGTTTTTGGTAAAATAAGAAACGCTACGATGAGGAGGGAGAAAACGGATGCCCAAAGGCGAAGGAAAAGTGATCGCCCAAAACAAAAAAGCGCACCACGACTATTTCATCGAAGAAACGTATGAAGCCGGCCTTGTGCTGCAAGGGACGGAAATCAAATCGATCCGCAACGGCCGGGTGAACTTGAAAGATTCGTTCGCCAAAGTGGAAAAAGGGGAAGTGTTTCTCCATAACATGCATATCAGCCCGTATGAACAAGGCAACCGCTACAACCATGACCCGCTGCGGACGAGAAAGCTCCTTTTGCACCGCCGCGAAATCAACAAGCTGATCGGCTACACGAAAGAGCAAGGGTATACGCTCGTGCCGCTGAAATTGTACATTAAAAACGGCTTTGCCAAAGTGGAGCTCGGGGTGGCCAAAGGGAAGAAAAAATACGACAAACGGGAAGACATGAAGCGGAGAGAAGCGCAGCGCGAAATCGAACGCGCCTTCCGCGAGCGGCAAAAACTGTAGAAAACATTTCCGTTGAAAATATGCAAAGCCATGCTATAATAAGAATTGCAACAGCCAGTTATCCGATGCTTAAGCTGTTCCGATCTCTTCGCACCGCGGGGACGATCCGGATTCGACAGGGGTAGGTCGAGCTTAAGCGGCGAGCCGAGGGGGACGTCCTCGTAAAAACGTCACCTAAAGATAACTGGCAAACAAAACTACGCTTTAGCTGCCTAATTGCTGCAGCTAGCTCCTCCCGCCATCGCCCGCGTGGCGTTCGAGGGGCTCATATGGAGCGGGCTACGCCCAAATCCGCCGCCTGAGGATGAGGGAAGAGACGAATCAGGCTAGCCGCCGGGAGGCCTGTCGGTAGGCGGAACGGACGGCGAAGCGAAATATACCGACTACGCTCGTAGATGCTTAAGTGGCGATGCCTCTGGACGTGGGTTCGACTCCCACCGTCTCCATTTCCAACATCCGAACAGTTCGGATCGAAAATCGCAAAACCGTCGATGCGACCGCAATGGCGGTCGTTTTTATTTTTGCGGGAGCTTAAATGTGGCTTCCATGCCTGGCCATTTCCTTGCAGTGAACCATCGTTGGTTGCCCTATCGCCTGCCGTCCGAAAGGTGCTTCCGTGAATCTCGCACAGCGCGTGTCAGAAGGGAGACTTAACGATACATAGATGGTGAAAAAATGCATTTCGCTTCCATCGATCTTGCCGAAGAACCGGCAAACTGCGGGTTTCGTTCTCCAGCCTTCTAAGGTGATGATGCATACAGGTATATGTGTGCAGTTTGTCTGCTATGGCTTCCTGATCGCGAAAAAATAGACAAAAGGGCAAGGGGCTCATAGGGAGGTTCGTGCAAGGAGGGAGAAAAAGAAGGCCGAACGAGTGAGGATTCGCCTCGTCCGGCCTGTTTTTTAGTCAGCCGCCGCAGCGGACGGTTCTTTGTCCGCGGCTGCCTCGCTATGCGCCATCGGCGCGTCGGCTTCGGCCCATTGCGGCCGCCAGGCGATGCAAAGCGCCCCGCCGATGATGCCGAGAATCGTGCCGACCAAGAAGCCGCCCAAGGCGCCCATAATCGATAAAATCGCGCTGAACATGCCGATGATGCCGAGCAATGTTGACAGACGCGGCATGGCGTACGAGAGAATGGCCATTAACATCACCATGCCGCCAAGGAAAAAACCGGAAAAGACCATGCTTCCAGGGACGAGTGAAATTTCGTACAGCTGCATCGGAATCCATAAAATGACAAGGCTTGACAGCAAGAGAAACGTTGCTCCCCAAAACGGGCGCCGTCTGCGCCAGCGCCCGAACGCCTGCCAACAGGAACGAATCGCATTCAATGGTTCTCATCCCTTTGTTAATTCAATTTTTCGAAATAGACTTTCATGCCAGGGAGAGTGACTTTTTGTTGGAACAAGTAAACCGTTTTCAAATCTCCGTTTTCGATCGTAATGTTGTCGGCCCCTTGGGTGAACTCTTTGGCGGCTTTTTCGACCGGATTGCTCACATCGCCGACATAGCTTTCTTTCATCGTCAAGCTGCCGAAGGAGATGTTGCCGTTAATTTGCGTCGCTTTTTGCACGAGCCCGTCGATCGACACTGGCTCGCTGGCTACAATGATGACCCGGATGCCGAGCGCTGGAAAATCTTTTGAAATCCGAAGGCCTTGAATCGTCGCTTTTTCGATTTCGTTGACAAATACGGGTGTTTGCGGTGCATTTCCAGCTTCTGCGACTCCGCCGTACATTTTAAACCCGGTGCCGTTCAGCTTGTCGAACTGAACGGTAAATTCGCCGACTCCACTGATCGGCACGGCATAGGCGACGCCTGTCAGCCCAAAGATAGACAGCAAAGCGCCAAGAAACAAAAACCCTCCCAACAATGCGGCGAGCAATGGCTTTTTCGCCGTGCGCCCCCCAATGATGACCGGTTTTGTTGCCATTTCCATGGCGTTTCTCCTCCCCCTTTTTTTGAATGATAAGCGCTGTAAGCGCTTTAGTAAATCTGTTTAAATTTTATGACAATTATGCATTCCATTAAATCCCTATGTTTGTCGGATTTTTTAAGTGCTCTTGGACAAACGTGACGGGCAAAAGAAGGAATTGACCGAGCGAATTAAGAAAGTAGATGATCAAAGTAGTCGATAACTAGCGGGGATGCGGGGGGGAGGATGGGCATGTCGAAGGAATTAAACGATCATTTGCTTCGTTTGCTGCGGGAGGCGGCGGACATCTTGCACATGTATGAGGTGGAATTGGATCGGGAATGGAAGCGGATTGGTGAAGCGCTTGGCAAGCGGAATGCGCGGGTTCAAGATGTGTTTTCCACGCTGTGCGCATTCGTTCAAGCAAGATTGTTGCCGTATGGGGGCGGGCATTCAGCCGATGGGCATTTGGAGCGCATCGCGGCGTTTCATCCGGAGATGATCATCTTTTCTCTGAATTTAATGGAAAATACGGTTCATCAAGTGTTGAAGGCGCATGCGTCAGCGGCCGCTGCGCTGCACCCTGCGGTGCGGTATTTGTTTTTCAAATGGAATGAATGGCTGCTGTATGAAGTGAATGAACAATCATTCAAAAGCGGCGATCGTTCTTCGTGGAAGAAGGAATCCTTGTGGAAAGATGCCGTCATTTTGTTCAACGAATGGATTTTGCGGGCGCAGACGTTCGAGGAATCGGCAGCGCATATTTGTTTTGGTTTTTCCTATTTTCTCCCCTTCAGCCGATGCGCTCTGTTTCAATTTGTCAATCAGGAAAGCATGGCCATCGGTCTGTGCGGACATGGCGTAGACAACGAGCAAATCCAGCGTTTGCGCGTGGAATTGGACAGCATTCCGATGTTGAAAGAAAGCGTGGGGAAATTGAAAGCGGAAGTGCATGAATTTCGCCATTTTCGTCCGATTTACGTGCCGAGGGCGAGCGAACAGTTTCCGCGTCTTTATGTGGATCCGTTCGGTCTGGCCTCGCTCGTGATCGTTCCGGTGTATGTGCCGACAGAGGGGCGGATGATTGGCGGCGTCGTTCTCGACCGTGGACCGGGCCGCTTCTTTGCCGTTGACCGCCGTTTGTTTCCGGCATTGATGAAGTTTGGCCAAAGCGCGGGGGAGCTGCTGCTGAAATGGATCGAGGCGCCCAAAAAAGAAGTGGGAGCGATGGTTGAATCGTTGTCGCCGAGAGAAATCGAGGTGTTGAAGCTGCTCGCGGACGGAGCCTCGACATTGGAAGCGGCCTGTCAGCTTTATTTGAGCGAATTTACGGTGCGCGACTACATTTCCAGCGCCTTAAGGAAACTCAACGCCAAAAACCGGACGGAAGCGGTGGCGAAGGCGTTTCGTTTGGGCGTGATTGGATAGTTTGCCATTTTGGATTTGCTGCATAACTTTTTCCTCGAATGCGGAGCGCGCACGCATAAAATGCGCGTCTATGAGACGACAGACCATCCGGTGGCCCGTGAGATGATCGGCTACTTGCTTGTGCGCGGGGGCGTCCATATTTTGGCGTACGCCAAAGCGCTTACAGTTGCGACCGGCGTCGATGTGACGAAACTGCTGCCGATCCCGAAGTTGGATAACCGTGTGTTCGACGAGGCGAGAAAGTATGAGGATCAAGGCGTCCATCGCCGACTCTATACATTCAGCGACCGATATTACAAAGAGATCGTCCGCATTTGGCAAGGAACCCATCCAAGCGATGGGCAGCCGCTTGAGGTGGACGAAGGAGCGCCCCAAGGAGGGCCCATTCCTGATTTGCCGGAAGTGCCCGAAGAATTCTCTCCTGGCATCTCGGCGGAAGACTTTTTCGAAATCGCCAAGCGGCTGCAGCGGTCGGCCGGCTTATAAGCATTTGGGCGCAACGTTGCGCCTCTTTTTTTGGCGGGGCGACAGCAGACGTTCCTGCCATTAACGGAGCGAAGGAGGTTCGGCGCGGGTCACGGTCTTTTCAAGGATGTCCAAAAAATAATGGGCGCTTTTTGGCAAGTAGCGCTGCCGGTCGATGATGACAGCGGCCTCTGCGTTCATGGATGAGTCGATGATATCGAGCACACGGATGCCGGGCAGACAAAACAGCGCAACGGTCGACTGCGGCACGATCGTCGCACCGATGCCCTGCGCGACAAGGGAAAGCAAAATCGTGGCATCCGGGCACTCGCATAGGACGTTCGGTTCAAAGCCATGGCGGCGGCATTCCTCGATGACCCGCTCGTACTGTCCGGCGCCGTGCACCCGGTGGAGAAGGAGAAGCGGCCAATCAGCAAAATCGCGCATCGACAAGTAAGGTTTACTCAATGCCCAATGTTCCGGCAGGACGGCGATATAACGGTCGCTCGGCAGGCGGATCATCTCGTAATGAGCCGCATCCATCGGCAGGCGGACGATGCCGATGTCAATTTGCCGCTCTTGAAGGAGCTGGCAAATGGAAAACGTATCCCCTTCACGGAGATGAAAGGTCACGTTCGGAAACTGTTCGTGGAATCGACGGACCGCTTGGGCCAAATAATAAAAGCACGATTTGACGCAGCCGATCGACAGCGTTCCCGTCGCTCCCGCTTCGATTTCTTTCACTTCCGCTACGGCGTCGTCGAGCTGGCGCAGCAGTTGTTTCGCCTTTTCATAAAACGCTTTGCCCGGTGCGGTGAGCTCCATTTTTTTCGCCTTGCGGTCAAACAACGGAACGCCGAGCTCTTCTTCGAGCTGCTTCAGCTGCTGGCTGAGCGGCGGCTGGGCGATATGGAGCTTTTGCGCCGCTTTGGTGATTTGCCCCTCTTCGGCGATCGTGACGAAGTATTTCAGCTGTTTCACATCGATCATGGTAGAGTCTCCCCTTTTCGTTTAAATCAACCGACTGTTTGGCCTTCCATATGTTTTTCATATAGTATCGATGATGTTTTTTGTATTTTTCATATATGAAATCATATGTTATATTAATTTTGAACATTCAGAATAAAAGCGATTTCTTATTCCATTATACTTGAAAATAGGGGGAATTGGAATGCCGGCCAAGACAGGGAAACAGTATGTAGAGCGGCTCAAGCGGGCGAAAAGCAGCGTGTATATCCACGGGGAAAAGGTCGACGACGTTACCGTTCATCCCGCGTTCCGCAATGTCATTCGTTCGATGGCGGCGCTTTACGACCGGCAATATGAAAAGCCGGAGAAAATGTTGTACCGGTCGCCGACAACCGGGCAGCCGGTCGGCATGACGTTCATCCAGCCGACGACCATTGAGGAGCTGATCGCCCGCCGCGAAGCGACGCAGGAGTGGGCGCGTCTGTCGGCGGGAATGATGGGGCGCTCCCCTGATTATTTAAACGCGGAAGTGATGGCCATGGGGGTGGCGAATGATCTATTTGCCGAAGATGATCCGATGTTTGCCGAAAATGCAAAAAACTACTACGAATATGCGCGGGAAAACGACATCAGCTTGACGCACACGCTCATTCATCCGCAAATGAACCGCGCCAAGGCGCTTCATGAACAAAAAGATGCCGATGTGCCGCTCCATTTGGTGGAACGGCGAAAAGACGGGATCATTGTCAGCGGCATCCGCCTGTTGGCGACGCAAGGAGGGATTACGGACGAAATTTTAGTGTTTCCATCGACCGTGAAAAAATCAACGTCCAGCGAGGACCCATACGCGCTTGCCTTTGCGATTCCGAACAATACGCCAGGCGTCAAGTTCATCTGCCGCGAGGCGTTTGACTACGGGCGGAGCGCGTGGGACCACCCGCTTGCGGCCCGTTTTGAAGAGGGGGATGCGATCGTTTCTTTTGAAAACGTTTTCGTACCGTGGGAGCGCGTGTTTGTATGCGGCAATTCATCGATTTGCAACCGGACGTTCCGTGAGACGAACGCGGTCATTCATATGTCTCATCAAGTGGTGGCGAAAAACATTGTGAAAACGGAGTTTTTGCTTGGTGTCACGCTCTGTCTCATCGAAGCGATCGGCATCGGCGAGTTCCAGCATGTGAAGGATAAAGGAACGGAAATCATGCTCGTCCTCGAGACGATGAAGAGCCACCTGTACCGGGCTGAGCACAATGCGAAGCGAGACCGCTGGGGAACGATGACGCCGGATTTTGCTGCGCTCGATGCCGCGCGCAACTGGTATCCGCGCATTTATCCGCGGCTTTCGGAGATCATCCGCATTTTAGGGGCATCGGGTTTGATGGCCATCCCGACCGAAGCCGATTTCCACAACGAAGAAATTGGCGATATTGTCCGCCGGGCGATGCAAGGGGCGACGGTCGATGGCTATGAACGCGTCCAGCTGTTCCGGCTCGCTTGGGATCTCACCATGAGCGCGTTCGGAGCCCGGCAGACGCATTATGAATATTACTTTTTCGGCGATCCGGTGCGGATGGGGATGGCGTATTTTGACGGCTATGAAAAAGAGCCGTATAAACAGTTCGTGCGCGAATTTTTGTGCACAGCCAAAAGCGTGTTCATTCCTTCCGACAGCAAGTCGTGATGGTTCAATCAGCTGGAAATGACAGCAAGATCGGCATCGGCCGTTGGATTTTATAGAGGGGGAGAAAGATGATGTCATTTTCCATTATTCGCTGCGCCCGCGCGGTGCTGCATGTGACCGATTTGGCTGCCGCCCGCGATTTTTATGAACGGGTGCTTGGATTTGTTGTGACGGAAGCGGACGGAGAGCATTTATATTTGCGCGGATTGGAAGAGTATCATCACCATTGTTTGTTGCTGAAAAAGGCGCCCCGTCCGGCCGTGGAGGCGATCAGCTATAAAGTCGGTTCAGAGTCGGAATTGGAAGCGCTTTACGAATGGTTTGCCGCGCAACAGTTGAAGCCAAGATGGCTGGAAGCTGGGAGACAACGTGCCGTCGGCCGGGCGTTTCGCGTGCAAGATCCGTCCGGGCTGCCGCTGGAGTTTTTCGCCTATATGGAGAAAACGGAGCGGCTTTTGCAGCGGTATGACTTGTATCGCGGCGCCCGCGTGCAGCGCATCGATCATTTCAATTGCGCGGTGACCGATGTCCAGAAAGCATACGACTTTTATGTTCATGGCTTACGTTTTGCCTGCTCGGAGTATACGGAAACAGAAGATGGAAAGCTGTGGGCCGCATGGCTGCACCGGAAGCAAAACGTCCACGATTTGGCGCTGATGAATGGGAAAGGGCCTCGTCTTCATCATATCGGTTTTTGGCTGCCTGACCCGCTCAGTTTGATTCATGCCTGCGATGTGCTGGCGGCGGCCGGATATGCAGCCAGCATTGAGCGCGGGCCGGGCCGGCACGGATTGTCAAACGCCTTTTTTGTCTACTTGCGCGATCCGGATGGCCACCGAATCGAATTGTATAACGGCGATTACTTGACGAGCGATCCGGATTTTCCACCGATTCGCTGGGATTTGGACGACCCGCGCCGGCAAACGTTCTGGGGGCATGCGGCGCCGGACAGCTGGTTTGAAGAGGCGTCTGTTGTTCTCGACGTCCACAGCGGCCAGTTGATAGAAGTGAGCGAACCGACATTGGCGAGGCGGAAACCGACTTTCCTTATTTAGAAGGCTGGTGATTTAACGGGACATACGACTCAACAGGATGTTTCTCAAATTGAAAAACCTTGTAACATCTGTTCCTCTCTTCGCTGGATTAGGGAAAATGGCTGTTTTTCACCGGCTTTCTAGACAAAAATGATATACTATTTTATCGTTGATTTCATATATGATTTTATGTACAATATAGTTAAGATTCAGAAAAATCGAGTCAATAGGAGGCAAGGGGATGGCATACCGCGAGGCGAAAGAACGGTTGCGCGGCTCGATCGCGCCGGTCGTCACGCCGTTTGATGAGGAAGGAAACGTTGATTTTGCGGCGTTGACCGCGCTCATCGATTGGCATATTGAAAGCGGCACGCACGGCATTTCCGTCACTGGAACGTCGGGAGAGCCGAGCTCGCTGACGCTTGAAGAGCGAAAACAGGTGATGGAAACGGCGAAACAAGCGGTGGCGGGTCGGGTGCCGTTCGTGCCGGGGACAGGGTCGACGAACCATGCGGAAACGATCGAGCTGACCAAATTTGCGCAAGAGATTGGGGCCGATGCCGCGATGGTCATCGTCCCGTATTACAACCGTCCGTCCCAGCAGGCGCTGTATAAACATTTTAAGGCGGTGGCCGAGGCGGTCGATATCCCGATCATCGTCTACAACATTCCGGGGCGGACGGCGGTCAATTTGGAAGTGAAGACGTTAGCGCGGCTGGCCGAGGATTGTCCGAACATTATCGGCGTGAAAGAGTCGAACAAAGACTTTGAGCATGTCAACCGGGTGTTGTGGCATTGCGGGCGCGATTTCCTTCTCTTTTCCGGCATCGAGCTATTGTGCTATCCGATGTTGGCGATCGGCGGCGCCGGATCGATCAGCGCGACGGCGAACGTCGTGCCGCATAAAGTGGCCGAGCTGCACGACGCTTGGTTTGCCGGCGATGTCAAACGGGCGCAAGATCTTCATTTTGAACTGATGGAGCTCAATGATGTGCTGTTCATTGAAACGAATCCAGGTCCGGTGAAAGCGGCGCTCGGGATGATGGGAAAAATCACCCCGAAGCTCCGCTTGCCGCTCGATTTGCCAAGCGAAGAGCATCAGCAGCAAATCCGCCGCACGCTCGTCAAATACGGACTGCTGGCAGAAGCGGCGCCGCAGCAAATGAAATAAAACAGGCGCATGCAACAAACCGCTAGGGAGGAGAAGTGATGGTGAACGTGCGGTTGCGCTTGGCCGGCATGCGGCAGGCGCTCGAGGCGGAAGTGGAGCCAAACAGCGGGACGGTGGCCTTCGGCGGGCGGACGTACCGCGTCGACGAATTGGAGTGGGACGCGCCCATTGCCGGGGCGATGTACGGGGTGGCGCTGAATGATTTGGAGGAATGGGCGGCGCTGTCAAAAGAGATGACTGCCCCGCCGTATGAGAAGCCGCCGGAAGGTCCGGTGCTGTATATGAAGCCGGCGAACACCATCAACGCCCATCGGCGGGCGGTGCTTCTGCCTCCTGGTGTGAAGCAGCTTCAGGCGGCTCCAGCGCTCGGGCTGGTGATCGGGCGGACGGCGGCGCGCGTGCGGCGCGAGCAGGCGCTTGATTACGTATTCGGCTATACGATCGTCAATGATCTCTCGATTCCGCACAAACAGCGTTATCGCCCGGCAGTGAAGGAGCAGGCGCGCGACGGGTTCGCCCCCATCGGCCCGTGGATCGTGCCGAAAGAGGAAGCTGCGCCGCTGTCATCATTGACCGCGCGCGTATACGTCAACGGGCGCCTCGTCCAACGTGCAGACCCGAGCCGCTTCCGCCTTCCAGTCGAACAATGGCTCGCTGAGGTGAGCGAATTTATGACGCTTGATCCGGGCGATGTGCTGTTTTTCAGCTGGCCGGCCGATGCGCCGCTCGTTGCGGCGGGAGATGTGGTGCGCATCGAAATCGAAGGGATCGGTGTGTTGGAAAATAAAATCGCCCCGGAACAAGGAGGCGATGAATGATGAAGCGGGCGCGTGTGGCATGGAACGGGACGGTGACCGAAGCCGAACCGCTCGACGATGGCCGCCTCCGCCTGCCGGACGGAACGATCGTCGGGGAGCTTGAAGTGATGTGGCTTCCCCCGGTTGAGCCGTGTACGATCGTGGCGCTTGGATTGAATTATGCCGATCATGCCGGCGAACTGTCGTTTGCCGCGCCGAAAGAGCCGCTTTTATTTTTCAAAGGGAAAAACACGCTCATCGGCCATCGCGGCCGAACCGTTCGCCCGGACGGGGTCAACATGATGCATTATGAATGCGAGCTCGCCGTTGTCATCGGCCGCCCGGCCCGTCGGGTGAAAGCGGAACAGGCGTACGACTACATTTTGGGTTACACGATTGCCAACGATTATGCCGTTCGCGACTACTTGGAAAATTACTACCGGCCGAATTTCCGCGTCAAAAACCGCGACCGGGCGACGCCGCTCGGCCCGTGGATCGTCAGCCATGAGGAAGTCGGCGATCCGATGGCGCTTCGTTTGCGGACGTATGTCAATGGGACGGTTGTGCAGGAAGGATATACGGGCGATATGATTTTTTCCATCCCGTATTTGCTTGAGTACATCACCGAATTCATGACGCTCGCGCCTGGCGACGTGATTTTGACCGGCACGCCGAAAGGGGCGGTGAACGTCCAGCCCGGCGATGAGGTCGTGGCTGAAATCGAACGCATCGGCCGGTTGACCAATTCCATCGTCTAGCCAAAGGAGGGGGAACGATGCCGCACTTTATTTTGGAATACACGGCCAATCTCGGCGAAGAGGCCAATATTCGCGGTTTGCTTGAAAAAGTTCACCGCGTGTTGATCGAGCGGAGCGATTGGTTTCCAGTCGGCGGCATCCGCTCCCGGGCCATTCGGCTTGACGAGTACTATGTCGCCGACGGCGCCGAAGACGATGCGTTTGTGCACGGGACGCTGAAAATCGGCGCCGGGCGCCCGGAACAGGTGAAAAAAGCGGTCGGCGATGAGCTGTTTGCCGTGATGAAAGATCATTTCGCCCCGCTGTTTGCCAAGCGCTATTTGGCGCTGTCGCTCGAGCTATATGAGTTCAGTGAAGCGGGGACGTATAAGCACAACAATATTCATGCGCGTTATCGGACGCAGCGGTGATGGAGGGAAATGAATGGCGACACAACCAAAGGTGCTTCATTATATCAACGGGCGGTTTGTCGAAAGCGTGTCCGGCTCGTGTTTCGACAATCTTAACCCGTTTACGAATGCGACAATCAACCAGGTGTCCGAAGGGCGGAAAGAAGACATCGATGCGGCGGTCCGGGCGGCGAAGGAGGCGTTTGATCATGGCTCGTGGCGGACGATGCCGGTGGAACAACGGCTTCGCTATCTCTTTCGCATTGCCGACTTGATTGAAAAATATGCGGATGACATCGCCTACCTAGAGGCGCTTGACACCGGCATTCCGATCAGCCAGGCGAAAAAGCAAGCCGCCCGCGCGGCGGAAAACTTCCGCTTCTACGCAGAAATGGTGAAAACGCGCCTTGTCGGCGAGGCGTACCATGTGAATGGGCAGTTTTTAAACTATACGGTCTATAAACCAGTCGGCGTCGCCGGGCTCATTACGCCATGGAACACGCCGTTTATGCTCGAGACGTGGAAAGTCGCCCCGGCGCTCGCCACCGGCAACACCGTCGTCTTGAAGCCGGCGGAATGGTCGCCGTTGACGGCCAATAAACTCGCGGAAATCATCGATGAAGCCGGTCTGCCTGATGGGGTGTTCAATGTCGTGCACGGGTTTGGCGAAACGGCGGGCGCCGCGCTTGTCGCCCACCCGGATGTGCGCCTCATCTCTTTTACTGGAGAGACGACGACCGGCATGGAAATTATCCGCAACAGCGCCGCGACGTTGAAAAAAACATCGATGGAGCTTGGCGGCAAGTCGCCGCTCATCGTGTTCGCCGATGCGGATCTCGAACGGGCGCTCGACGCGGCGGTTTGGGGGGTGTTTTCATTAAATGGCGAACGGTGCACGGCCAACTCGCGGCTGCTGCTCGAACAGTCGATTTATGACGAATTTGTGGCCCGGCTGAAAGAGCGCGTCGACCGCATCGTCATCGGCGATCCAATGAATCCAGCGACCGAGCTTGGCCCGCTCATTCACCGCGCTCACTGGGAGCGGGTGAACCGCTATATTGACATCGCCAAGCAAGAAGGGGCGGACGTCTATGCCCCCAGCGTTCCGACAGGGTTGGAAAAAGGCAATTTTGTGCCGCCAACGTTGCTGCTTGGTTGCCATAACGGCATGAGGGTGGCGCAGGAAGAAATTTTCGGCCCGGTGATGGCGGTCATGTCGTTTGTGAATGAAGAAGAGGCGATCCGGCTGGCGAACGATGTGAAATACGGTTTGGCCGCGTATGTATGGACGAACGATATGAAGCGCGGCCACCGCGTCGCTCAAGCGATCGAAAGCGGGATGGCGTGGGTCAACTCGCCGAACGTCCGCGATTTGCGCATCCCGTTTGGCGGGACGAAATACAGCGGCATCGGCCGCGAAGGCGGGCATTACAGCTTTGATTTCTATACGGAAGTGCAAGTCGTCCACGTCGCGGTCGGCGACCCACCGATTCCCGCGTTCGGCAAGGGAGAGAAAACGACCGCCTTGTCTGCCGAACAGAAATAACAGTTGGTCAACATATATTATCTAGTATATGATAAACGTATGGGAACAAAAGCAAAAAACAAAACACAGTTGGCGTATGAGTATATTCTTTCTCGCATCGAAAGCGGTGCCTATGGCCCGGGATACCGCGTTGTCATCGATCAAATCGCCCGCGAGCTTGGACTCAGCAGCATCCCGGTGCGCGAAGCGATCCGTCAGCTTGAGGCAGAAGGATTAGTCGAGTTTAAGCCGTATGCAGGCGCTGTCGTCAGCACCATTAACGAGAAAGAATATGTAGAAACGTTATCCGTGTTGGCCGTCTTAGAAGGCTATGCGACTGCGCTTGGCTCCACCAATTTAACGAAGGAGGCGATCGACGAGCTTGAGCGGTTGAACGAACGAATGGAGCGGGCGCTTGAAGAGCTGGAGCTTGAACGGTTCAGCGAGCTGAACTACGAGTTTCATTCCTTGATTTACGCCCATTGCGGCAATGCATATCTCGAGGAGCAAATCAAGCAAATTTGGCAGCGGATGAAGCGCATCCGCGTGTACGGATTCACGTTTGTCCCGCAGCGGGCAAAAGCCTCGATCGAAGAGCATCGAGAGATCATCCGCCTGCTGCGGGAACAGGCGCCGCCGCATGAAATTGAGCAATACGTCCGTCAACATAAAATAAACACCGCCGAAGCGTTTAAGCGGCGGCGCTGATCTTCTTCCGCCGGGTGAAGGCCTGGCGGAAGAACAACAATTTGAAAGCGCTGTCAATATAAAAGGGGGAACAAAATAATGAAAAAGAGAATGTCTCTGTTCATGGCGGCATTGCTGTTCCTTTTCCTTGCCGCCTGTGGAAAGACATCGACATCTGGGAATGGAGAGGATGAGATCAAAGTCGGCGCCATTTTCTCGGCTTCCGGAGGGGCGGCCCCGCTTGGCAAACCGGAGATGGAGACCGTCAAGATGCTGGTGAAGCAATGGAACGATCAAGGCGGCATTGATGGAAAGAAAATCAAGCTGATTGCCTACGATGACAAGTCCAACCAAAACGAAGCGGTGTTATCCACGAAAAAACTGATCGAGCAAGACAAAGTGACAGCAATTATCGGCGGCACGATCAGCGGCAACTCTTTAGCCATGATTCCACTCATTGAAAAAGCAGGCATTCCGTACATTTCCCTCGCCGCAAGCAAACAAATTGTCAACCCAAGCGACGGATCCCCGCGTCATTGGACATTTAAAACAGCCCAGGGAGACGATATCGTCATCAAGAAACTGCTCGGCTTTTTGAAGGAAAAAGGATGGACGAACGTCGCCTGGCTCAATGTAGCCAATGCCTACGGAACGAGCGGACATGAAGAGTTTGCGCATTATGCTCCGGAATATGGCGTAAAGGCCGTCATCGAAGAGGAGTTTGAAGCGACGGTCGATGATGCGAAAGCCATGTTGACAAGAGTGAAAAAAGCGAATCCGCAAGCCATTATCGTTTGGGGAACGGCGCAAGAATCGGCGGTCGTAACAAAAAATATCCGTCAGTTGGGCATTGATGTGCCGATTGTTGAAAGCCACGGCATTGGCACAAAAAGTTTTATCGATCTAGCCGGTGATGCGGCCAACGGCGTCATTTTCCCGGTCGGGCGCATTTTAGTGGCCGACCAGCTTTCGGACAGCGATCCGCAAAAAGAAACGTTGTTAAAATACAAAGAAGACTTTGAAAAAGCGTACGGTTATGAGCCGACCACGTTTGGCGGACATGCGTGGGATGCGTTTCACCTGTTGGCCAATGCGATGAAAGAGGCGGGAACTGATAAAGAAAAAATACGGTCAGCGTTGGAGAATACGAAAAAGTTTATCGGCATCTCGGGCGTATTCCATATGTCAAAAGACAACCATACGGGGCTTGATGCCGACAGTTTAGTGATGGTGCAAATTCAAGACGGGAAGTTTGTGCTTGCCGAGCAGTAAAAAGGGAATTAGACCGCTAATTCCCTTTTGTTTCACTTAACTGCTGAAGGAGGGATGGGAAATGGAGGCGTGGAGCCAGTTTGTCCAGCTGTTGTTTTCCGGGCTGACGGTCGGCAGCATTTACGCGTTGGTGGCGCTCGGATTTGTCATTACGTACAGCGTGACCGGCATTTTGAACTTGGCTCAAGGCGATTTTGCCATGTTAGGCGCGCTTTTTTGCATCACATTCGTCAACAGCGGCGTGCCATTTGTGCTCGCGATAGGGCTAAGCATTATGGCGGTGATGGCGATCGGCGGGCTGTTTGAACGTCTGGCCATTCAGCCAGCGCGCCGTTCGTCTGTCGCTGTGCTCATTATTATTACGATCGGCGTCTCGTTTGTGTTTCGGGGGATTGCTTTGCTCGTTTGGGGGACTGACCCTTATGCGTTGCGCCCGTTTACCGGAAATGAGGCGCTGCGCATGTTTGGCGCGGTCATCCAATGGCAAAGCGTTTGGGCGATTGCCATCTCGGTCGTCAGTTTCATTGCGTTGCATTTATTCTTTAACCGGACATATCTCGGCAAAGCAGTGAGCGCTTGTGTCATCAATCCGTTTGCGGCTCGTTTGATGGGTATTGACATCCGGAAAATGTCGCTTGGGGCGATTGCCGTCAGCGCCGGCCTTGGGGCTCTGGCAGGAATAATCATCGCTCCGATTTCCGGCGCCTCGTATGATATGGGGATGATGATTGGGCTGAAGGCGTTCATCGCCGCCGTTGTCGGGGGATTGACTAACGCTCCGGCCGCGATTGCTGGCGCGTTTCTTGTCGGCATGCTCGAATCGTTCGCCGAAGGCTATTTGTCTTCCGGATATAAAGAAGCGATCAGCTTTGGATTGTTGCTGCTCGTGCTGTTTTTCATGCCGAATGGTTTATTTGCCAAGATGACAGGAAAACGGGTATAAGGGGGGCGGTGAATGGGAATGGAGCAGTACAGACGAATGGTGGATAGGCGGAAACAATGGCTTTTGCTTGCCGGCGCAGCCGTCTGGCTCGGTCTCCCTTGGCTTGTCTTCGGCAATAATTATGTATTAAGCACGCTCATTCTCATCGGGCTGTATGCGCTGGTGAGCACAGGGATGACGTTGTTGATGGGGTATGCTGGACAAATTTCGCTTGGCCAGGCCGCCTTTTATGGAATCGGCGCCTATGCGTCCGCTTATTTGACAGCGCATGCGGGATGGTCGCCTTGGCTGGCACTGGCGGCCGGTGCGGTATTGGCCGCTTTGGTGGCGCTTGTTGTCGGCATTCCGGTGTTCCGGCTGCGCGAACATTATTTGGCGTTGGCGACGCTGGGGTTTGGCGTCATTATGTTTACGTTCTTTAAAGAATGGAAAGGGATCACGGGGGGATTGAACGGCTTTTTTGGCATTCCCACGATCCGTATAGGCGGATTTTCGTTGCAAAGCGATCTCCATTTTTACTACCTCGTTTCGTTGTTTGTTCTTGCCGGGTTATGGTTTGCCCATAATATTGTCCGCTCCCGAGTTGGAAGAGCGCTGCGGGCGATTCATGGAAGCGAGGTGGCAGCAAGCTCCCTTGGAGTGAACATTACCAAATACAAGCTGCAAATCTTTATGCTCAGCGCCGTGTACGCCTCGATTGCCGGAAGCCTATACGCCCATTATGTTACCTTTATCAATCCGGACTTATTCGGCATCGTTCCTTCGATTTACTTTTTGATTATGGTGGTGATCGGTGGGTCGGCCCATGTGTGGGGCGGGCTCATCGGCGCGGCCGTCTATGTTTGTTTAGGAGAATGGCTCAAAGCCGTTGTTCCGCTGTTGCTTCCAAATGCCGGCGGCGAATTTGAAATCGTCTTTTTTGGCTTGTTGCTCGTGGTGATGTTGATTTACATGCCGAACGGGCTGACGGGTGTCGTGGCAAAGGGGATGAGTAAGATTTTGGAAATGAGCAGGCATCAAAAGAAACAGGTGGCACCAACCGAAAATCATAACGCGCGTTCGATCGGAGGGGAGCGGGGATGAGCGCAGTTTTGCTCGAAGTGGAGCAATTGTCCAAGTCATTTGGCGGCGTTCAGGCGGTGCAAAACGTGTCCTTCCACGTAAAAAAAGAAGAAATCGTCGCGGTGATCGGGCCGAACGGGGCAGGCAAAACCACCTTGTTCAATATGATCAGCGGCATTATTCCGCCGACTAGTGGTCTCGTTCGCTTCCAAGGAGCTGTAGTCACTGGAAAAAAGCCGCATGAGCTGGCGACGCTTGGAATGACAAGGACGTTTCAAAACTTGCAGCTGTTTTCTGATATGACCGTAGTGGAAAACGTCATGGTCGGATTCCATCCACGTTTGAAAAGCGGAATCCTCAGCGCCGGTTTTCGGCTGCCGCGTACGGTGAAAGAAGAGAACGAGGCGCGGGAACAGGCGTTTTCTTGCCTCGAGCAGGTCGGTTTGGTTCATCTCGCTTGGAAGCGGGCGGGCACGCTGCCGTATGGGATGCAGCGGCTCGTGGAAATTGCCCGGGCGGCCGTGTCCCGCCCTTCGCTCATTTTGCTTGATGAGCCGATGGCCGGGCTGAATCCGCAAGAATCAAAGCAGCTCGTTGATGTGTTGCTGGCGATGAGAGAACAAGGATTTACCTTTTTGTTCGTTGAGCATGATATGGAAACAGTCATGTCGATCGCCGACCGGATCGTCGTCCTCGATTACGGCAAAAAAATAGCGGAAGGATCGCCGGGAGAGATCGCGCGGCACCCGGACGTCATTAAGGCGTATTTAGGAGAGGAGGCGGCTCGATGCTGACGCTTCGCAACGTCCATGTATACCATGGCCATTTGCACGTGTTAAAAGGAATCGATCTGCAAGTGGGGGAAGGAAAAATCGTTGCTGTTGTCGGCGCCAACGGGGCGGGCAAAAGCACCTTGCTCGGCACGATTGCTGGCGTTTACGCTCCAAAGGAAGGAGAGATGGTGTTTGAACATGAGCCGCTCCCATACGGAAAGGTGGAGCAAATCGTTGAAAAGGGCATTTGCCTTGTTCCGGAGAGGCGGCAAATTTTTGACAGCCTGTCGGTAAAGGACAACTTGCTGCTAGGAGCCTACCGACGCCATCGCCGCGACGGATTGGAAGTGAAGCGCGACTATGAGCGGGTGCTGGAACTGTTCCCAAAACTGCAAACGATGCTCGACCGCCCGGGAGGATTATTAAGCGGCGGCGAGCAGCAAATGCTGGCGATCGCCCGCGGGCTGATGGCGAGACCAAAGCTGCTGATGCTCGATGAACCATCGTTAGGGCTGGCGCCGCTCGTCGTGAAAGAAATGATGGAACTGCTGACACAGCTCTGCGACCAATTTCACACGGCCATTATTCTTGTTGAGCAAAACGTGCGTGCCGCGCTGCAGACAGCGGATGAGGCGTATGTGCTGGAGCGGGGAAGCATCGTGGTGCACGGGAAGGCCACCGAGCTGCTCGCCGATGAACGGGTGGCAGAGGCGTACCTTGGAGCGGCGGGCCGCCGATGACAGCCGTATG
>NZ_BCQG01000062.1 GCF_001544315.1 Geobacillus jurassicus NBRC 107829 | reverse complement strand
CGCACAGCACGGCCGCCTTGACATTTTAGTGAACAACGCTGGCATGAACATTCGCAAGCCGCTCATTGATATTGAGGAAGACGATTGGGACCGAGTGTTGAACACGAACTTAAAAGGCATTTTCCTTGTCGGCCAGGCTGCCGCCAAACAGATGATCAAACAAAAATACGGGAAAATCATCAACATTTCGTCCATTTTCGGCGGGGTCGGGATGCCGTTTCAAACGAGCTACGCCGCCAGCAAAGGCGGCATCAACCAATTGACGAAAGTGTGGGCGAGCGAGCTTGCCCCCTACAACATCAATGTCAACGCCATCGCTCCTGCCTACATCCGAACGCCAATGACCAGCGCCTGGCTTCAAGACGAAGAACGGTACCGAAACATCGTCAACAGCACAATGCTCAACCGCGTTGGCGAGCCGGAAGATGTCACCGGACCGGTCGTCTTTCTCGCCTCTGACGCCGCCAATTACATTACCGGACACATTTTGTACGTCGACGGCGGCTGGACAGCGAAATAATTTACGGGGAGGGATTCGATGATTGTAGAAGGACGTTTGTATGGACGGACCGTCAAGCTGTTTGCTGAACGGCCGACGAACGTTTACGAGATGCTTGCCCGCTCAGCCGCAAAATTTCCCAAAGGCGAAGCGCTTGTAAAAGGCGAAACACGGCTTTGTTATGCCGAACTGAAGCAACTCGTCGACCGATTAGCCGGCCGCCTCGCCGAACAGAACGTGCATAAAGGCGACCGAGTTGCACTATTGCTCGGCAACGACATCGAATTTGTGCTGACCGCATTGGCTTGTGCCAAAATCGGGACCATTTTCGTGCCGCTGAACACGAGATTGATCGCCAATGACTTGATTTACATGATGACGAATGCCGGTGCGAAAATGCTTATTACGAACCGGGAGTTCGTACAACCGCTCGAAGACTGGCTGGTCCGCGATCCGTTGATCCAATCTTGTTATTTGACTGATGGACATGACCCTGAGAAACGTCTGTATTCCTTCCATGAAGAGCTGCTCCATCGCGCAGGCGGCGAAAAGCAGCCGGACATATCGCCGGAAGAAACCGACCCGCTTTACATTATGTACACGTCGGGAACGACCGGATTGCCGAAAGGAGCGGTCGGCAGCCATGTGAACGCCATTCATAGCTGCCTCAGCTACCAATTCGTCTTGCAAACCGACCATACGGCACGCACGCTCGTCGCCGTTCCGCTCTTTCACGTGACCGGCTTGATCGGCCAGTTGCTTCATATGCTGCTCGTCGGCGGAACCGTCGTCTTGATGGAGCGCTACCAAACGGAAGCTGCCATCCGGCTTATCCAGCAGGAGAACATCAACTTTTTATTCAATGTGCCGACGATGTACATTATGATGATGTCGCATCCATTGTTTGACACCTTCTCCTACGATTTCGTGCGCATCGTTGCCTACGGCGGAGCCCCGATGTCAAAGGAGACGATCGGCAAGTTGCGGCGCTGCTTCCCGAACGCTTTCTTACACAACGCCTACGGGGCGACGGAAACCACTTCGCCGACAACGATCATGCCAAAGCAGTATCCGGACGATAAAACCGACTCCGTCGGCGTCCCGGTGCCTGTTGCCGATATCAAAATCGTTACAGAAACCGGCGAGACGGCCAAGCCGGGAGAAGCCGGTGAGCTGTACATTAAAGGACCGATGGTCATCCAACAATATTGGAACCGCCCAGAGGCAAACATCGCTTCGTTCACCGAAGACGGCTACTGGAAATCGGGAGATATTGCCCGTATAGACGAAGATGGCTTTGTGTACATCCTCGACCGAAAAAAAGACGTGATCAACCGCGGCGGAGAGAAAATTTACTCTGTTGAAGTCGAAAATGTGCTATACGCCCATCCGAAAGTGCTCGAAGCTACAGTGGTCGGGGTAAAAGATCCTGTATTCGGCGAAGAGGTGAAAGCGTACGTCGTCGCCAAACCAGGAGAGCCGCTGACCGCTGAAGAACTGATCGCCTTCGCCCGCCAACGTCTTCCAAAGTTCAAAACGCCAAAGCAAGTCGAGTTGATTGACCAGCTCCCGCGCAATCCGGGAGGGAAAATTTTAAAAAACAAGCTGGTGGAAATGTCAATGGCGAATCAACGACAGTGACCAAACTCGTCACCATGGAAAAACGATGTTTTTGAAAGCGTTATCAAATGTTTTGTTTGAATCCACTGTTCCGTCCTTTGCGCACGCTGCCATCAGCCATAAAGCTCACATTTCGCACCATGAATAAAAATTCAAAATAAGCCTGATTTTAGCGAATAAAAATTAGTTATTTTACAATATTTGTATAAAAATTTATTTTTATGCGAATATTTGAGTTATTTTTTGTATATTATGCAAAGGTTGCGAAATATGAGATAAAGAACGGACATGGTCATAAAATTTGTCAAGGAGGCTGACGCCGTATGGAAGCAAAAGCACAGACGAATGTTGGGATCGAAAGGCAGGACAACAATTGGATGGCCAAACTGGCGCTCTTTTTCGCCAAAATCGCCGAACGCTGGCTCCCCGATTCGTTCGTCTTCGCCGTTGTTCTGACGTTTGTGACATTTTTAGGCGGAATATTGATCAACGGAAAAAGCCCAGCTGAAATGATCACATACTGGGGTGACGGCTTATGGGGGCTGCTCGCCTTCACCGCCCAAGTCATTACCACCTTTGTCATGAGCTATGCCTTGGCGTTGACGAAACCCGTCTCGCGATTGCTTGAAAAAATCGCCGGGAAATGCCATTCGCCCAATTCCGCCATCTTGCTCGTCACTTTTACATCGCTCGCCGCTTCATTCATCAGCTGGGCATTCGGCCTCGTCGTCGCCGGCATCATCGCCAAGCTCGTGGCAAAAAAAGTGCGTGACGTCGACTATCGCGTCCTTGTCGCTGCCGGATATTCCGGATTTGTCATTTGGCAAGGCGGCTTGTCGTCCTCTGCTGCTTTATTTGTCGCCACCAAAGGACATGTGTTTGAGAAGCAGATCGGCATTATCCCGACATCGGAAACCATTTTCTCGGCGGTAAATATGGCGATTATTCTCGTCGTCTTTTTCACGTTGCCTTTTATCATGAAGATCATTCATCCTGCCAGAAAGGAAGACCGTTTTCTCATCGATCCGGCCTTGTTGGAGGATGCGATCGAAGAGCCGCAAGAACAATCCGACTTCATCAATGACAAAATCGAAAAAAGCCGTCTGATTACGCTGGCCGCCGGCATCCTTGGGCTCGTGTACCTAATCATCCATTTTTCCAAAAATGGCTTTTCCCTTGATTTAAATACCGTCAACTTAATGTTTTTAACATTCGCTTTGCTGCTGTTCGGAAATGTGCGCGAACTGGGGGTGGGCCTTGTCAAATCGTCTAGCAGCGTCAGCCAAATTATTTTGCAATATCCGTTTTACGCCGGAATCATGGGCATGATGTCCTCATCCGGATTAGCGCAATGGCTCTCTGATTTCTTTACAAAGTTTTCGACAGGCGAAACGTTGCCGCTATTCACGTTTTGGTCAGCCGGATTTTTAAACTTGTTCATCCCATCGGGCGGCGGCCAATGGGTCGTCCAAGCGCCCATCGCTCTTCCGGCCGCCTTGGAAATGGGCGTCGATCCAGCCAAAATGGTCATGGCCGTCGCTTGGGGCGAATGGAGCAACATGATCCAGCCGTTTTGGGCCATCCCGCTTCTCGCCATCGCCGGCCTGCGCATCCGCGACATTATGGGATTTACGACGATCACCTTCATTTACGTCGGTGTTGTCGCTTCCGTCTTTCTGTATGTGCTTTAACCAAACAACAGCCCGCAGCCAACCTATTGAACTGGCTGCGGGCAACATTTATAAAGAAATTCACATTTCTAGCGGATAGGTTTTTCCAAGAATCGAAACTATATGGTCTATTCTTGCACACGAATCAACTGATCATAAAAAACCGCCAGCGACGTGTACACATAAGGAATCAGCCAAAGCAACCCGATGCCGAGCGTCAGAACGGACAAAATCCCCCAGCCGAGAAAACTCAAATAAAGCAAAAAAAGCTTCCCTTTATACCCTTTCATCCGCTTGTTGCTTTCTCGAATCGCTTGAAGCACCCCATACTCCGGATGGTCTTTTAACAAAAAAAACGTCTGCGAGTAAGCCAATGATTTAATAATCCCCGGGATAATGAGCAGAACACTCCATAAAAACACAAAAATGCCGTACAAAATCGATGCGCCGATCAACTTGAGCGGCAACTTTCCTTGCTGATACACGGTGAAGAGCGGCGCCACCGAAAGCGGCTGCCCTCGATACGCATCTAAAAACACCCAATAGACCGCGATGCCGAGCGGAAGCAGCGCAATCGTATACAGCAAGCTCACCATCTGAGCCGAGAACGGCGGATCCTCTTGTGCCATCCAATCGCTCCATCCCCCGCTGAGCACCATTTCCAACAACGTTGGGATGACCGTATTCAACACAAAATACACGAACATAATAAGAACTGCCATTCCCCATTTCCCTTTTAACGCCTGCCTCGCTTGCCTTCTGAGCTGTGATAATGTCATGATGGCTCCTCCTCTTAGAAAGCCGGTGATTTTAATGAAACATGCGGTTCAAACAAACTGTTTCTCAACTTAGGAAACTTTGCAAATTCTGTTCTTACCACCTTCTTAATCCAAACACTTTCTCCATTCGATCATCAGCCTTCTAAACATGACTTTTTACCACATTATACCTTACCTTTCACCCCCCAGCTAGATAAATTGAAAAGATTTTTTAAAATGTTTTTGAGCTAACAAAACGAGTGATGAAATCCTCTTCTTCCTATATATGGTCATCCCTTATCCCACTTGCCATAAATGTTCTCCTCCATCTCCAACTCTTTGATATCCTTCCGGGAGATGTCGCTTGAAATGAAATTTTCAAATTCTATCCCTGTGATTCAACAAAAACATATGGGTACAAATAAGGGGATGATTTTCTAAACAAGGAGGAACTTTAAATGAAGCTGCAAGGAAAAGTCGCCATTGTCACCGGAGCCGCCTCGGGGATGGGAAAAGCGATCGCGCTGTTGTTTGCCAAAGAAGGAGCAAAAGTCGTCGTCTCAGACATTCACGAAGAAGGGCAGTCCGCTGTAGTCAAAGAGATTACAGAAAACGGCGGAACCGCCATCGGCATCACCGCCAACGTTGCGAACAAAGAACATGTCGAGCGTCTGATCAATGAAACGGTGCAAACATTCGAAACGCTTGACATTTTAGTCAACAATGCCGGCATTATGGACAACTTTGTGCCTGCTGCCGATGTGACGGATGAGCTGTGGGAAAAAGTGTTTGCCGTCAACGCGACAAGCGTCATGCGCACCACTCGCAAAGCACTGTCCATCTTCCTTGCCAAAAAAAGCGGAGTGATCATCAATATCGCCTCCGTCGGCGGACTTTACGGATCGCGAGCTGGGGCAGCCTACACCGCTTCGAAGCACGCCGTCATTGGGTTGACGAAAAACGTCGGATTCCAATATGCGAAAGAAGGCATCCGCTGCAATGCCATCGCCCCAGGCGGCGTCAGCACGAACATCGGTGCCACGATCACCGCGCCGAACCCATTCGGAATGGAGCGGGCCATGGCGGGCGCGGCTCTCAACCCACGAGCAGGAGAGCCAGAGGAAATCGCAAAAGTCGCTTTGTTTTTGGCTTCTGATGACTCGAGTTTCATCAACGGCGCTGTTATTGTGGCTGATGCTGGGTGGACGGCGTATTGACGTAAAAATGAAAAAAGCCATCCCGATGGATTTCGTTCACCTTCGGGATCGGCTTTTTCACCCTCTCCTTCACGCCGTCTTTTTCTTTATCTCCGAGCCATTTTGTACACATACAGCACCAATCCACTGATCATCGCCACTCCGACAAACGAAACCAAATAAACGATCGGCGCCCCTGCACGGCCAAATGTGACTTCGTTTTGCAACACATCGACACGCTCCCAGGCATTGGCCACATCAGGCTTGTAAAGCTTCGTTTTCCAATACCCGATGCCGATCGTTGCTGCGAAATACACGATATGGACAACCAGTGAAATCAATAAGGCTTGGATAACGGTTTTCAATTCATCTCCCTCCAAACGGTTCGAACGATCGCTTGACGTTCTCTTGGATTCAGCGGCTGGAACGCCCATCCATCATCCGACTTGATTTTGCAACACATAAACACCTTTCCGCTGTCAGAAGGCTTTCCGGACGCCCCATTGCGACTAAAAAAGCAACCACGCTTGCATCCGTCGCCCTTTCCCCTGTCGATTGTCTATGTGTTTCCCTAAGGTGGAAATGGGGAGCGTTCTCCATCAAAATGACCAAATGAATCGCTTTCTATCATTTTACTATATTAACGAATATAAGAAAATCCTTCCCCGTCATTCTAACGAACCCGAAATGCTGATAGAGCGCTCAATCCCCGGAAAAGAAGGGATACACAACGATTGGTGACTGAAGTAAGCTTAACAATAGGCGACTTGTCTTGATCGGTCGCACCTCGACCACCGGGCAAAGCACGCTTTGACGTTCAGCGCGTTTGAAGAAAAAATGAATGAACACTCATTCTTTATGATATAATGAACACAACCATTCTTGCGGCAAGGAGGTTCCCTGTATGTTGCTCGAGAAAGTGATCAAAAAGCGGTTTGAAACCGAGACGGTGCAAAACGTGCGCATCGCCAAGGGAACGGCGATGTTTCAAGGCGTTCGGCTCACTGTTCGCTGCTTTGTCATCGATGACGTGCTGATTGACACCGGCGCAAAATCGATGGAAAACGAATTCACTTCGTTTTTCCAACAACAAGACATCGATCAAGTCGTGATCACCCATTTTCACGAAGACCATACCGGCTGCGCGGCGTTTTTGCAGCGAAAGATGGGCTTGCCCATCTATATGAATGAGCGAATGATCGACTACTGCCGCCAAAAAGCGGACTATCCGCTTTATCGAAAAGTGTTTTGGGGCAAGCGCGAACCGTTTGCCGCCAAGCCCATCGGCGCGACGTTTTCCTCGCGAAACGCAACGTGGGACGTCATCCCGACGCCGGGCCATTCAATCGACCATGTGGCGTTTTTGAACCGCGAAACCGGCCAGCTGTTCAGCGGCGACTTGTACTGTCAAGAAAAAACGAAAGTCATCTTGCGCGAGGAAAACATCCCGGCGATCATCGCTTCCTTGCAACACGTGTTGACGTACGATTTCGGCGACGTCTTTTGCGCTCACGCCGGCTATCTCCCGAACGGGCGCGAGGCGTTGCAGCGGAAGCTTGACTATTTGCTTGAACTGCAAGGGACGATCATCGATTTATACGAAAAAGGAACACCGCCCAAACAAATCCAAACGATTTTGTTTCCGAAAAAATACCCGATCGTCTTTTTCTCGGGCGGAGAGTGGGACTCGCTCCATATCATCCGGTCAGTCATTCAGGAATATAAGACAAAACAAGCGAGCTGAAGCGGGGCTGCCGGAAATGGCCATAGGCCGTTGGAAAATGGACGAAATTTTTTACGGAAAGAATATGCCCACTTTTCTATAGCAGCCATCATTTCTTTTTTCTGTTGTCGCACTTGTCCTGCTTCGGCTAACCGCCCCCGTTTTCGTTCGGCCGCTTGTATGTTATGCTATATATGCTAATAGAAAAAAAACGAAAAAGGTGTTTCTGTATGAAGTCGTACATCGTCATTGGAGCTGGCATTTTAGGCTCCTCGACCGCCTATCACCTGGCCAAGGAAGGCGGCCAAGTCGTGATCATCGACCGCGGCGACAAAGGCCAAGCGACCGACGCGGCGGCGGGCATCGTGTGTCCTTGGCTGTCGCAGCGCCGCAACCAAAAATGGTATCGGTTAGCGAAAGGCGGGGCGAAATTTTATCCTTCCCTCATTGAAGAGCTGGAATCATACGGGGAAACGGAAACCGGTTACGCACGCGTCGGGGCGCTATGGCTGCACACGGACGAACAGAAGCTGAACCAAATGGAGGAGCGCGCTCTCAAACGGCGCGAAGACGCCCCGGAGATGGGAGACATCGTGCGGCTCCACCCGCAGGAGGCAAAGAAGCTGTTTCCGCCGCTTGAGGAAAAGTATCATGCCCTGTATGTGAGCGGGGCGGCCCGCGTCAACGGCCGCGCGCTGCGCGACGCCCTCATCAATGCGGCACAGAAGCACGGCGCAGTCTATATCCGCGGAAACGCGCGGCTTCTGGTTGATGGCTCACGCGTCATCGGCGTGGAAGCGGACGGAACGAAATACGCCGCCGAGGTGGTCATCATCACCGCCGGGGCCTGGGCTGGCGACCTGCTGCGGCCGTTAGGTATTGAGTTTTCCGTTACGCCGCAAAAAGGGCAACTCATCCACTTGGAACATCCGGAACACGATACGTCCCATTGGCCGGTCGTCATGCCACCGAACAATCAGTATATGCTCGCTTTCCCGGGAGGCAGGATTGTAATCGGAACCACCCACGAAGATGAAGCGGGTATGGACATCCGCCCCACCGCCGGGGGAATGCACGAATTATTGGACAAAGCGCTTGCCGTTGCGCCGGGGCTTTCTGCCTGCACATATATTGAGACGCGAGTCGGGTTCCGCCCGCGCACGCCCGGATTTCTTCCTGTCTTCGGGGCGATCCCTCGGTTTTCCGGCCTGTACGTCGCCAACGGCCTCGGCTCTTCCGGGCTCACCGTCGGCCCGTATTTAGGATCGGAGCTCGCCAAGCTTGTGCTTGGCCTCCCGACCGAACTCGACCCGCGCGACTATGACGTTGCCGATGCCATCGCTCCGCTCGCCTAATGCGGATGCGGGCGAACGCGCAGTGAATCCCGCGGTCGGTCCGCTCCACCCCGACATTGACAAAAGCCGAAGCGGCGGCCGATGAAATCCATCTTTCGCCGTTAGGGCAAAGCTGGCGGTTGTTTGTCAGCTTTGTCCTTCATATTTTTTCAACTGTTCCGTCAGCTTCTGAAACAGCTCCATATCTTTGCGGTCAAGCGCCTGGTCAATTTGCAGTTTCAACCTCGACACCTCATGACGCTTCAACGCCTCATCGAGCACTTGCTCAGCGGCTTTCGCCATTTTCTCATGGTGCTCATGCCGCCGGACGTTTTCAAACGCCTGATGGTCGATCAACCGAAGGTACGCAAAATTCCTCGCCTTTCCCGGAAAATGGAGCGTCAAATAAAGCGGCTCGTTCGGATGCAGCGCCAAATCGCCCATAATGGCGGCCAGGCTCGTGCTTTTTTGACCCCGTCGATAAAACACAAGCCCCTCTTCTTCCGCCATCGCAGTCGAAATGATCAGCCACCGCGCTTGCCTTTGCTCGGTTTCCGTAAAATGGACGTTCTCAAGCAAATGGGGGTGCTGAAGCAAATACTTGAGCACAAACCGGGCATCGGGATGCTTTAAACGATAATGTTGCAAAAACGTCGTTAAGAAATGCCGCTTTTCTGAATATGACACCCATCTCGTCATTGCGTCACCCCCTTCACCCTAGCCTATTCGCCTGCCACCGCGGAGTTATCCGACAATCTCCTCATTGTTCAAAAGCCAAGACACGGACCGCGGCACAGGCTTATTCAACAAGCAACCGATGGCATAAAAGCGTCTATTCCCATTCCATCCATTTACTTACTTTCAGTATAACCGATTTTGCCCCATCACGCAGCCGCGAGCGGTGTTCAAGGCTCCCGCCGCGCATCTTTGGTCCGATCAACAGAGCAACAATCAAAATATATAGATGCAATTTGAAGCTTTAACATTTGCAGTTTTTACCGAGCATTTGATCGACTGTCGAAGGCAAGCCACGGGCTTGCCTTCGACAGTCGAAAAATGGACAAGCCACTTTTCCGTCAAGGATATGTGAAACGTTTTCGTTGCATCTATATAGGAAAACAGCTGCCCTTGATCTTCGGGCAGCTGCTCCTTACAGGCGACTAGTATACGACCTCCCTTTAGACCGCTAAAGCACAGGCTTACGCCAACTGCAGCGCAAAGTGGCCGTTCAACCCGAGCGCTTCCGCTGTAGATGCTTGCACTTGCCGCAAAAGCGATTCGTTTTTCATCAATGATTCACCGTAGGACGGAATCATTTCTTTCACTTTCGGCCGCCATTCTTTCATCTGTTCCGGGAAGCATTTCTCCATCACTTCAAGCATGACGTGAACCGCCGTTGATGCACCCGGCGAAGCGCCAAGCAACGCCGCGATCGAGCCATCGGCCGCATGGACGACTTCCGTGCCAAATTGCAAAGTCCCTTTGCCGCCAGATTCTGTGTCTTTAATCACTTGCACGCGCTGACCAGCGACGATGATGTCCCACTCCTCGCTTTTCGCCGTCGGAACGAATTCGCGCAGTTCTTCCATGCGCTGCTCTTTGGACAACAGCACTTGTTGGATCAAGTAGTTGGTGAGCGCCATATTTTTCACACCAGCGGCCAATATCGTCAATACGTTGTGCGGCTTGATCGAGGTGAACAGGTCGAGCATCGACCCGTTTTTCAAAAACTTCGGCGAAAAACCAGCAAACGGCCCAAACAGCAGCATTTTTTGATTATCGATAAACCGCGTGTCCAAGTGCGGCACCGACATCGGCGGTGCGCCGACTTTCGCTTTGCCGTACACTTTCGCGTGGTGCTTTTCCACAACCTCTGGGTTGTTGCACACCATAAACAGTCCGCTCACCGGGAAGCCGCCGATCCCTTTCCCTTCTGGAATGCCAGATTTTTGCAACAAGTGGAGGCTGCCTCCTCCGGCGCCGATGAAGACAAACTTGGCCGCATGACGCTCCACGGCGCCCGTGTCCAAATTCCGCACCTTCAACTCCCATAAGCCATCGCTTGTCCGTTTGATATCCTCGACATGATGGCGGTAGTGAATGCTGACATGTTTCCGTTTCAAATGTTCAAACAATTGGCGCGTCAATGCCCCAAAGTTGACGTCCGTCCCCGACTCGATCCGCGTCGCCGCAATCGGCTCGGTCACAACCCGATCTTCCATCATGAGCGGCACCCATTCGGCCAACTTTTTCGGGTCATCAGAAAATTCCATTCCTTTAAATAGTGGATTGGCCGCCATCGTTTCATGCCGCTTTTTCAAAAACGCGACATTGTCTTCCCCTTGCACGAAGCTCATATGCGGCAATGGGCGGATGAACTCTTTTGGATCCGCGAGCACCCCGCTGTTCACTAAATGAGCCCAAAACTGCAAGGAGACATAAAACTGCTCATTGATTTTGATGGCTTTGCTGATGTCGATCGACCCATCGGACTTCTCAACGGTGTAGTTCAGCTCGCAAAGCGCCGCATGTCCGGTTCCGGCGTTGTTCCACTCGTTGGAGCTTTCCGCCCCCGCTTCTTCGAGCCGTTCAAACACGGCAATCTCCCATTCGGGCGCCAATTCCTTGAGCAGCGTCCCCAACGTTGCGCTCATAATGCCAGCGCCGATTAAAATGACGTCCGTTGTTTGTTTGTTCCCCATGTTTACCATCCCTATCCATGAATAGTTGTAAAAGAGCATCGAGCGACCGCTCGAAATGATTCCACCGATACCCCTTTGGATTTTGAGGGCGATTACAAGATTTATTATAACACAATTGATTAATAGTATGTCATTATTATCGAGCTCAACAAAAATATATTAATATAATTCAATATATCGTCGCCTATTCATTACATCGACGTGGCCCTCGGCAATCGCCCTTCATAATAATTTTACAAAATCGTTGAATATTTCGCCACCATCCTCGAGAAAAAATGCAGAGATTTTTCAAGAAGGCTGATGAAAAACAAACGAAATCATTTTTGTTCCATATCCGCGTCATTTTCTTCCCCTGCAAAACGATCGCGATTCCATTAACCATTTCCAAACTTCTTTTTCCGTCAAGTCAAGCATATGGGGATTCGACTCGTTCACTTCCAGTATACCCCATTCAGCAACCGGATTGTCATGCTGAATGTCATTCCGTTAGTGTTGCTTGCGGAGCTCCACCGGGAAAAAGCGAAACTGCACTACCTCGCCCCAAAGGGAAACTCGGTCGAAAACACGGACGGTTCATCGCGGAGGGCCTCGTAGCTGAAGAGAGCGATTGGTGCAATGTTGCGGTGGCATTTCTCAAATAGGCGGCTGAAATCGAAAAACGCGCCCTTAGGAAATAACAGTTGTACACAATCGCCTTCTCATTCCCGTCGAATGCTGTGGAGAAATTCCGCATCGATTACTTTCCTGTCATCGACAAGATCTAACAGTTCATCGTGCGGCCGAATCTCATCATTTCCGTCGGAATAATAAAGGGTGATATGCACTCCTTCTGATTGGGCGATTTGCAACGCGGGCAAAAAATCACTGTCCCCCGTCAACAATGCCGCATGAGTGATTAATTTCTTCGTACTATGCATAACCAAATCGGTTGCTAGCATCACATCGATCCTTTTTTGCTCAAACACTGGAAACCCGCGCTCATCAATGCCACGAAATGCTAGCTTCCCTTCCCGGACGGTAAAACTACCAAGCCGGTTTAGTCTTTTGAAAAAACGTTGTGCATGGGAGAAATAGTCTTTTTCCTCTAGAGATGGATAGGATGATTGATGAGGAAGGCAATGGTAGTAGTACGTTCGTAAAAGCAGATGGCCTTGAGCCATTTGTTGAGCAAGCTTGCTGTAATCGATTTTGGCTTTTCCATGCCATTTCAACACATGGTCGAGATATCCACCATCAATAAATAAGGCAATTCGCGAATACAAAGCATTCCCTCCCGTCCATGGCAATGAATACAAAAGGAGCGGCGATGCCGCCCCCTCTCTTGACCTGCCATCCATCCGAACGGCAGCGGTTATTCTAAATATCATTATAATTGGAAAAACGGTGCATGTAAATCCCCCAGTTGAGACGAACAGACAATTCGCGTCGAGCCGGTTGGCCCCGAGAAGCTGTTGGATTTCCGAGGCATAGGCAGCGTTTTTGTGATGTTTGACTTGCTCTCGATTTCGGCTTGGCCTCGCTGGACACTTCATTTGCCTTTTTCAGCAACTGTTCTTTTGGTTGAACACATGTCTTTGGGTTCCCAACCGCGCCATCCGATCGATGCGATGCCTTTTCCAGCCAAAAACGGAATAAGTTCATTGCGGTCACCCGCTCGGATCATCCCACCATTTTTTATTCGAATTCCTCACCTTTTCTAGCGATGACAAATATATAAAAACAACCGTTCCAGTTCCTCCGACTCTAACTTTCGAACCAGGCTAATAAACTCCCTATGGAATGAAGGATAAATGCTGCTAATGCTTTCTATTTCGTATTGCAACGCTTCTTCAGATGGTGCCGATTGTATCCCCGTTAGTAATTGCTGTTTATTGCAAAATAAAAATACAGAGATCTGCAGAGAATTTGGCTTAGGCCAACTTGACATGGAGTGGGGGGCGTGATAGCCTTTTTAGGCATAGCCAGCCCTTGATATTGCTGGATTCCTGGCTTTTTAATCACGCCCCCAGAGGCTCCATGTCAAGTTGTAATTCTCTGCACTTTTCCTTGCAAAACTCTGTATTTTTTCTTTGCAGAAAACAGTAATTGCCTTTGTTTCTCGACAGAGTACTCTTTTTCGTTCATAAATATTAGCACATTCTTGAGTTGTTGAATAAATAACGGAGCGTTCTCCGTCCATTCATCGATTCGTTTCCACCAATCCTCATTTTGCACGCTGGAGTTTTTAGATGAATTTTCCTCAAACAGCTGTTTTAATGCGTAATATAACTCCTTCGCTTCCGCTTCTGAAAGGGTAACTCCTTTTCCCATTTTCGCATGTGAGACATCCCAATCCCGTATATCATACTTCGGGGGATATCCGTTCCAACTCACAAGATTTAGTTCCTTATTCCATCCTTTGGGAGAACTAGACAACGTCGCAATTCGTTTTTTGATTTCAAACTGAATCGTTGCCAAACAAACCGCTCCCTTACTTGGAATATATACTTGAATCAAAGCCAAAGGCATCGTAATCTTCTTTATGAAAATTTCTTACAAAAGGACAAATACTTTTAAAGTTGCGGCCAGTATACATCAACTGCACTTCTTTTTTCGCCCTAGTGATTGCAACATAAAGAACTTTCTTTTCGTCATTGAGTATAGCTTCAAAATCCGCCTTGTAGCCGTCACTATTTTTATTGTCACCGGCTCGTTTATCCAGCTCTTCAATCCTCTTTTTATTCGGATAATGATCACGGTCAAAATGAATCAAAAATACATAATCAAACTCAAGCCCTTTGACGCTAAAAGCATCCGTAAACAAGATCGGCTTTTTTTGTTTGTTCAAGTCAAATCTTCTTCTACAGCCAACACAGTCTTTACGCACTTGTATGGAATAAGCAGTCCCTCTTGAACCTCCAGTTGCGTTAGGGGGTATGATAAGGGAGAGACTAGCAAAAGAAAGGTGGGAAGCTGTCATGGAGACGTATTCGATCGGCGAAATCTCAAAAAAGACAGGTGTGTCAATCCGGACATTGCGGTATTATGATGAAATTGGACTATTGCGACCAGCTAAGGATCCGTCATCAGGACATCGAATCTATACGGAAGAAGACATTCTTCAGTTGCACAAAATTATGAGTTTGAAGTTTATCGGTCTTAGCTTGGAAGAGATTCGGCAATATATTCACCAACCAACGTACGACCTTACATTAAAAGAAACGTTAATACTAGAAAAGAACATGTTAGAACAAAAACGGAGCCAGTTAGAAAGATCCATTCAAGCCATTGAATATGCCATCACCCTTTTAGAAGAAGAAGGAGAGATTGACAGCCTTCTCTTGATGAGTTTAATCCGCAGCATTCAAACAGAAGAGGATCAAAAACGATTGATGACACATTACCTAGATCAAGAAACCATTGATGCCATCTTTCATAATGAAGAACTCAAGCAAAAAGAGAAAGAAATGATTAAGTCCTATGCTCAGTTTGTCAAACAAGTTCACGAAATGTACGGGCTCCCCATCGATCATCCTGACGTACAGCACATGATTGAAACGTTCCTGCGCTCTACTGTTGGCCTTTTGAGCTCTCAGACCGTCGAAAAGATTGCCGATCTACTTAATAAGAAAACATCGGAGTCCTTTGAGTGGGAGGAAGAATGGGATGTCCTTAGCCCTCTCCCCTTTTCCAAAGAAGAGGTGCAATGGCTTGAACAAGCGATGGATTACTACATGCAACGTCTTGAGCACACTGGTATAGATTGGGAGGAGCCACAGAAAGGAGAGAACGATGGACATGGAAAAAAAAGGTAGTCCGAAACAATTTTGGCATTTGCTCAAACAGGGACAATTGAAAAAATCGCTCATTGTTTTTGCGCTCATTCTTGGATTGATTGAAAGCGGGGCTGGTTTGATCATTCCCCTCTTCACCAGGGACTTCATTGATCTCTTAGCCCATGGCGGAATTAGGTGGCAACAAATCATTTTACTCTTATCCGCCTTTTTCGTTCAAACGGCGGCAGGTGGCGTCTCGTTTTATCTCATGTCATATGCCGGAGAAGCTCTAGTCGCCCAGATTCGAAAAAAATTATGGAACCACGTCCTTCATTTGTCTATCCCCTTTTTTGATCGCCATGAATCGGGGGAAACGATGAGCCGCATTACTCAAGATACAGCGGTCATCAAATCGCTCATTTCCGATCATCTCGTCACATTTTTTAGCGGCATTGTCTCTGTGATTGGTTCCGTCATTTTACTGATTATTCTTGATTGGCGAATTACTCTATTTATCTTTTTGGCAGTTCCGGCTGCTATGCTCATCGTCATGCCATTAGGAAGAAAGATGCATCAAATTTCTTTGCGCACGCAAGATGAGCTGGCCAAATTCTCAGGACATCTTGGCCGGATCTTGCAAGATATTCGTCTCGTGAAATCTTATAATGGTCAAGACGTGGAAGCGGAAAAAGGGGACAAAGAGATCAAAAATTTAATGAACTTCGGTTTGAAAGAAGCGAAAGTCTATGCGGTCATCTCACCGATGATTGCCACTGTCATGATGCTTGTTGTCGTGGTCATTGTCGGTTATGGCGGTGCCCGGGTTGCGTCGGGACATTTGACGGCAGGGGCGCTTGTGGCGATCATTATTTATATTTTTCAAATTGTCATGCCTTTCACTGCCATGGCGTCCTTTTTCACCACCTTTCAAAAAGCGTTGGGAGCTACAGAACGGATCAACGAAATGTTTCAAGAAAAGCAGGAACTCTCGGGATCACAAAAAGAACCCGACTTCAATCAAACATTGCAATTCGAACACGTTTCCTTTTCTTATCATAAAGACAAACCGGTGCTGAAAGGGATTCATTTTACGATTGAGCCAGGCAAAACGTACGCTTTTGTTGGTCCCAGTGGTGGTGGAAAAACGACAATTTTTTCACTCATTGAGCGCTTTTATCTGCCAAATGAAGGACGGATTTTGTTAGGAAATGTCCCTATCCATGAGATTGATTTAAAAAAATGGCGGCAAGCGATTGGCTACGTTTCTCAAGATATTCCCATTTTGTCAGGCACCATTCAGGAAAATATTTGTTATGGGTTAGAAAAAGTGCCTAGACATGAAGAAATCGAACAAGCTTCTCGTTTGGCCAACGCTCACGAATTTATCCAACAATTACCAAACGGTTATGAAACAGAAGTCGGGGAACGAGGAGTCAAGCTTTCAGGTGGACAAAGGCAACGAATTGCTATTGCTCGGGCCATCTTAAAAAACCCCAAACTCCTGCTATTGGATGAAGCCACATCCAACTTGGATAGTGAATCAGAAGGTCTAGTGCAGGAAGCGCTGAAAAACGTTATGAAAGGTCGAACGACGTTGATTATTGCTCATCGACTTTCTACTGTCACCGATGCCGACACCATATTCGTCATAGAAGACGGACGCATTACCGGACAAGGGAACCATGAATTATTACTGGCTACCCATCCTTTATATCGAAAACTAGTGAATCATCAGTTTATACAAGGCAAAGACCGACATATATGCACAAAATAGACGAAAAACCCCCGCATCGCAAAGGTTTTGACTAGCGGCCCCGAGAGGATTCGAACCTCCGACGCACGGTTTAGGAAACCGACGCTCTATCCACTGAGCTACGGGGCCGTGTTAATCGTTCTCTTTTTACATTCTATACGTCTACACACCAGAATTCAATAGCTGCTAGGAAAACAAAACACCTCCCTCTAGAAGGCTAGTATGAAAAGCAGCTCAAAACCGCCCTTCTCAAGTTGATAAACCTTGTAAAATCGGCTCTTCTTTCCCGACGCACTCCATCGATTTGGCAAAAATCATCGTTTTTCATCGGTCTTTCACATTGTTGAAGGTAAAACGTTGAGCCCGGATAGAAAAACATCTCGATTTCTCATGCAAGAATGAACTTTAGAATTGCCCGTCGCCTATTGCAGAGATCCGAAGAGTCTTATCCGAGAATGCGACTTATCGATTGACCAATGATGAAAGCAACGAGGAGGCCTAGCTCCGATGTTCATTTTACGCGGGATCCTTCATATTCTTTGGTATTAAGGATCGTATATACATTCACTGAATAACCGTCGACGCTTATAAAGTGGCTCGTTTCCTTTGGTCCCAGTCCTCTAGCCGCCCCATGAATACGTCCAATTTTGTCTGGCTTTCCTTTTCCGATGTTCCAGCTGTACAATTCCTCCTTTGAATGATAGCCGTTACAAAAATACGCATATTTTCCCCTAACACATAAAGCTTGCGATCCGCGCAACTGCTCAGGCACTTCATATCTCTGCATCGCCTTTGTGTAGGGATCCAAATGAATGAGCGAAAAATCGTCATAAGGAAAGAGCCATAATGTCGAGGATTTCCCTTTACAAATCGCATAGCAGTCAATGATCATGGGACGATCCGTTAAATGGGAATGATATTTGAATGCCGGGGAACCATCAAATCGAAACAAAACCAATCCTTCCGCAGAAATTCCTTTGCCAAAAACCCCTTCATCAAAGTAGCTGATCCATATCCCTTCTTTTCCAACCGCTATATCTTCAATCCCGTCGCCGCCGCAAAATGAACCTTGTACATTTCCATGCAGATCCATCAAAAACACATTATCGCTAATCCCGTCACTTCTCGTATCAGCCAGTAAAAAACGCTCGCTGTCGACCCATCGAATGATGGGAAAACGCACAGGAACGTTTGGATGGAGAACAACTCCATTTGCCACACACTCCATCCGTTGGTGACGTTTTTGCACGACCAACCATCCGTATCGATCGCTCCAATCCGCATCCATCAGCCGAACCCCACTTCGTTCGGAAACAATCGAATAGAAGGTATAGGTTACTACTTCCAAGGTTCATCCCTCGCAGGCAAGTCATCTTTCCTTCATCGAAGTTGGACATCCGTTCTTATGGTTGGCATACAAAGTCAACCGTCTCCCGGCACCCACACGCCGACCTTAATCGACAAAACGAGCCATTACAATCAAATCCCAGTACGTCTTCTCATCGATTTTCACAGCTTTTTTCTTCACGCCTTCTTCCACAAACCCAAACTTTTGATACAATCGAAGCGCGTTCGTGTTGTCAGCGACGACTTCCAAGCAAACTTTTTCAATCAAAGGATTTTCCGTTGCCCAATCGAGCAACGCTGCAAGCAGCGCCGTGCCAATCCCTTGATGCCGGAAGTCTTTTTTCACGCTCATGCCAAAAAATCCTTGGTGCCTAATTCGCTGTTTATTCCCGTTATGAAAATCTAAAAACCCGATCATCTCTCCGTCATGCTCGGCTAAAATCGCCAACTTTCCAGGTTCGTTCACCATTTGTTGCAGCCATTGATGTTGCTGCTCGCTCGTGACCGTCATTTCCGCTTCGGTCTTGACACTCCACACGGCTAAATCCGTGGGATTCTCTGGTCGTTAGCGTCCTCATCCATTTCTGGTTCGGACAACGCCAGAGTTCATGGCTGTGTCATCAGCCCATCCCATCCGGTTAAAGTGTACCCCGATGGGCGGCACACCTGTGACCAGTGCGCTAGGTTAGGCGCTCAAGCTTGAAATCGCTTTGGCGATGTTGATCGCGCCATTCAAGTCGGCGTGGATGGTGTATCCGCATTTTTTACACGTAAACTGGATGCCATTGCGATTTTCCTTTTCCCGATGTCCACATTTACACGTTTGGCTCGTATAAGTCGGATTCACCCACTCGACCCGAATGCCCGCCATTTCGGCTTTGTAGGCAATCATCGTTTGCAGTTGATGGAACGCCCATGAATGAAGACTTCGTCCCGCTTCTTTGGCCGAAGCGGCTCGTTTCCGAATCCCCGCCAAATCTTCCATCCGAATCACGCCAACACCGTTGGCGAGCGCAAAACGGACGATTTGACGGCTGATTTTATGGTTCATATCCTTCATCCAGCAGGACTCTTTATCGCCGATTTTGCGAATCATATGGAGCTTCTTCGCTTTTCCTAATCTCCTTCGCAAAGCCGCGTATCGTCGGCGTATGAAGGCGCATTGATTCCCTTTGAAGAATAAAGATTTGGTTCCGACACTAGCAACAGCGATATATCTTAGCCCTAGATCAATTCCCATTACTTTTGTTTCTTTCCGTTGTTCTGCTTTAAAAGTGATGGGAATAGCTAAGTACCATTTTTTCTTTTTCTTATACAGTTTAGCCGATCCTTGTTTTGCCGTTCCGTTCATGATTCGATTAAGCCATACTTGTTGATATGGACGTGCTGCAACGGGTACACCTATTTTTTTCTCTAATGTC
>NZ_BCQG01000061.1 GCF_001544315.1 Geobacillus jurassicus NBRC 107829 | reverse complement strand
GAGCGGCGGCGAGCCGCAGCTGGACAGTGCGAAAAGTGGAAGCGCCGAGATTAGCTCTCGAAGCCAAATGTTCTTCACCCGCAGGGGTGCTTGCACCCCGAGGGGGAAGGTTATTTGGCAGAAGAGAGCTAGGCGCTGGAACTAGACAAAGAAAAGCGCAGGCTCGCGGCTTCTTCCTGAGCACGGTTATCTAGTTTTGAGGGAATGAAAAAATCTTGACAACAACCCAACTTTCCTTATAATAAAACTTGTCCATGTTGCCTAGTGGTGATAGCGGAGGGGAAACACCCGTTCCCATCCCGAACACGGAAGTTAAGCCCTCCAGCGCCGATGGTAGTTGGGGCCAGCGCCCCTGCAAGAGTAGGTCGCTGCTAGGCAAAACGGAAAGCACGTCTTTTCTTTCCATTTAGGAGAAAAGGCGTGCTTTTTCGTTTGTTCGGTTGTTTGACGTTTCATTGCCCAAAAAAACGGATATTCTATAGTTAGTTTCCCTTCTTCGGTCACTCTTGAAATTTTTCGTAATACATTATATAGTATAAAGTAAGGTCAAATATAGTCAAAGTCAACGGAGAGGCGATGGACCGTCCTTGTCAGCGGACGGCTTCATTGCAAGCAGCTTGGTTGTCAGGAAGGTGGGAGGTAGAGTGCCAAACATTTCCGACATCATTGAGCAATATTTAAAGCAAGTGCTCAATATGAGCGACCAAGATATTGTTGAAATTAAACGGAGTGAGATTGCTAATAAATTCCAATGCGTTCCGTCGCAAATCAACTATGTCATTAATACAAGGTTTACGCTTGAAAGAGGTTATATTGTTGAAAGCAAGCGCGGTGGCGGCGGGTATATCCGCATTATGAAAGTGAAGACGAAAAGCGAAGCGCAGCTGATTGACCAGCTGCTCGAGCTTGTTGGCCATCGTATCAGCCAATCGAATGCTGAAGATGTGGTAAAACGTCTCGTTGAAGAAAAGGTGATTTCAGAGCGAGAAGCGAAAATTATGTTAAGCGTCATGGATCGTTCCGTTTTATATATCGATTTGCCTGAGCGGGATGAACTGAGGGCTCGCATGTTAAAAGCGATGTTGACGTCGCTGAAATACAAGTAGGGGGAGGGGGAGGCATTGATTTGCCAAGAATGCAAGCAACGGCCGGCTACAATGCATTTTACGAAAATCGTCAATGGAGAAAAAACGGAATTCCATCTTTGCGAACAATGCGCCAAAGAGCATGGCCATATGTTTACGTTCTACGGCAATGATGATTTTTCACTCAACAACTTGTTGGCGGGGCTTCTCAATTTTCAAGCGCCGATGAAAGAGATGACGGCGAACGCGTTTCCGAACCCGGATGTGCTCCAATGCGAGACGTGCCAAATGACATATCATCAATTCACACAAATCGGGCGGTTTGGCTGCGTCAACTGCTACCGAACGTTTGCCCGCTACTTGCCTCCGATTTTAAAACGGCTCCATAGCGGAAATACCGCCCATTCGGGAAAAATTCCAAAGCGAAAAGGCGGTGTTCTCCATTTGCGCAAGCAGCTTGCTACGTTGAAACAAAAACTTCAGGAGCTCGTCGCTCGGGAGGAATTTGAGCGGGCGGCCGAGGTGCGCGACCAAATCCGCTCATTGGAGGATGAACTTCGTCGACGCGGAGAGGGGGATATGTAGCGGCATGTCGTTCGAGAAGTTTTTCAATACGGCAGTCAGCGCTTGGATGAGTCAAGAAGGGCCAGACTCAGACATCGTCTTAAGCAGCCGCATCCGACTGGCGCGCAACATCGTCGATTTCCGCTTCCCGACGCTGTTTAGCAGTGAAGAGGCGAAACAAATTGTCGCCTTGTTTGAACGGACGTTCGCCCACCGCTCCTACGGAGGAGCGGGCCGCTTTGAGTTGCTGAAAATGTCGGAGCTTCAGCCGATCGAAAAGCGGGTGTTGGTCGAAAAGCATTTAATCAGCCCGCATTTGGCTGAGGATTCGCCGTTTGGGGCCTGCCTGCTTTCGGAAAATGAAGAGATCAGCATCATGATCAACGAGGAAGATCATATCCGCATCCAATGCCTATTTCCAGGGCTGCAGCTCGCTGAGGCGCTCGAGGCGGCGAGCGAATTGGACGATTGGATTGAAGGGTATGTCAACTATGCCTTTGACGAGCGGCTAGGCTATTTAACGAGCTGTCCGACCAATGTCGGGACAGGATTGCGCGCTTCGGTGATGATGCATCTCCCAGCGCTTGTCATGACTCAGCAAATCAACCGCATCATTCCTGCCATCAATCAGTTGGGGCTCGTTGTCCGCGGAACATACGGTGAAGGGAGCGAAGCGTTGGGGAATATCTTCCAAATTTCCAACCAGATCACGCTTGGGAAATCAGAGGAAGACATTGTCGCTGATTTGCATACGATCGTCCAGCAGCTGATTGCCCAAGAAAGAGCAGCTCGTCAGGCATTAGTGAAAACTTTAGGCATACAATTAGAAGACAAGGTGTTCCGTTCATACGGCATATTGGCCAACTGCCGCGTCATTGAATCGAAAGAAGCGGCGCAATGTCTGTCTGATGTTCGTTTAGGGATTGATTTAGGATATATCAAAAACATCTCGCGCAACATTTTAAATGAGCTGATGATTTTGACGCAGCCGGGATTTTTGCAGCAATATGCCGGCGGGGCGCTTCGCCCTGAAGAACGGGACGTCCGCCGTGCGGCGCTGATCCGGGAGCGTTTAAAGATGGAGGATCGAAGAAAGATGGAGGGTGATGAACGATGATGTTTGGCAGATTTACGGAACGGGCGCAAAAAGTGCTGGCGTTGGCGCAGGAAGAAGCCATTCGCCTCGGCCATAACAATATTGGTACAGAACATATTTTGCTTGGATTGATTCGTGAGGGCGAAGGAATTGCCGCCAAAGCGCTTATGGCACTCGGGCTTGGACCGGATAAAATTCAAAAAGAAGTCGAATCGCTCATTGGCCGCGGCAGTGAAGTGTCGCATACGATCCACTATACGCCGCGGGCGAAAAAAGTGATTGAGCTGTCGATGGACGAAGCGCGGAAGCTCGGCCATTCATACGTCGGCACGGAACATATTTTGCTTGGGTTGATCCGCGAGGGCGAAGGGGTGGCCGCCCGCGTGCTGAACAACCTAGGGGTAAGCTTGAACAAAGCGCGCCAACAAGTGTTGCAGCTGCTCGGCAGCAATGAGTCGATGTCAGGTCATGGCGGCGGCGCCTCGCATGTGAGCACGCCGACGCTTGACAGCCTCGCCCGCGACTTGACAGCGATTGCCCGTGAAGGGCGGCTTGACCCGGTCATCGGCCGCAGCAAAGAAATTCAGCGTGTCATTGAAGTGTTAAGCCGGCGGACGAAAAACAATCCGGTGTTGATCGGCGAACCGGGTGTTGGGAAAACGGCCATTGCCGAAGGGTTGGCCCAACAAATCGTGAATAACGAAGTGCCGGAAACGCTGCGCGACAAGCGGGTGATGACGCTCGATATGGGGACGGTCGTCGCCGGAACGAAATACCGGGGGGAATTTGAAGACCGACTGAAAAAAGTGATGGATGAAATTCGCCAGGCAGGCAACATCATCTTGTTCATCGATGAGCTGCATACGTTAATTGGCGCCGGCGGGGCGGAAGGAGCCATCGATGCGTCGAACATTTTGAAACCGGCGTTGGCCCGTGGGGAGCTTCAATGCATCGGAGCGACAACACTCGATGAATACCGGAAATATATTGAAAAAGACGCCGCGCTTGAACGCCGCTTCCAACCGATTTACGTTGATGAACCGACAGTGGAAGAGTCGATCCAAATTTTGAAAGGGTTGCGCGACCGGTATGAGGCGCATCACCGCGTTTCAATCTCCGACGAGGCGATCGTGCAAGCCGTCAAGCTGTCCGACCGTTACATCACCGACCGTTTCTTGCCGGATAAGGCGATCGATTTGATCGACGAGGCTTGCTCGAAAGTGCGCCTTCGCTCGTTCACTGCGCCGCCGAAATTGAAAGAACTTGAACAAAAGCTTGAGGAAGTGCGGAAAGAAAAAGACGCGGCTGTGCAAAGCCAAGAGTTTGAAAAAGCGGCGTCGTTGCGCGATATGGAGCAGCGGCTGCGTGAAGAACTCGAAGAAACGAAACGGGCGTGGAAAGAAAAACAAGGCCAAGAAAATTTGGAAGTGACCGTCGAAGACATCGCTGCGGTCGTCTCGAGCTGGACCGGCATTCCGGTGTCGAAGCTCGCTGAGACGGAAACGGAGCGGCTGCTGAAACTGGAGGAAATTTTGCATTCGCGCGTCGTCGGCCAAGACGAGGCGGTCAAAGCTGTCGCCAAAGCGGTGCGCCGAGCCCGCGCTGGACTAAAAGACCCGAAACGCCCGATCGGTTCGTTCATTTTTCTCGGTCCAACCGGCGTTGGGAAAACGGAGTTAGCCCGCGCCTTGGCAGAAGCGATGTTTGGCGATGAGGATGCGCTGATTCGTATCGATATGTCTGAATACATGGAAAAACATTCGACTTCACGGCTCATCGGATCGCCGCCGGGGTATGTCGGCTATGAAGAAGGCGGCCAGCTGACGGAAAAAGTGCGCCGCAAGCCGTATTCGGTTGTCCTGTTGGATGAGATGGAAAAAGCGCATCCGGACGTGTTCAATATTTTGCTGCAAGTGTTGGAAGACGGGCGGCTGACTGATTCGAAAGGGCGGACGGTTGACTTCCGCAACACGATTATCATCATGACGTCCAACGTCGGCGCCGATGCGCTGAAACGGAACAAGTACGTTGGCTTCAACATCCAAGACGGGAACCAGCAATACAATGATATGAAAAGCAAAGTGATGGATGAGCTGAAAAAGGCGTTCCGTCCAGAGTTTTTAAACCGGATCGACGAAATCATCGTCTTCCATTCGCTCGAAAAAGACCATCTGAAACAAATCGTCCGGCTGATGGCCGACACGCTCGTGAAGCGGCTGAAGGAGCAAGACATTGATCTTGAATTGACGGAGGCCGCCATTGAGAAAATCGCCGCCGAAGGGTTTGATCCGGAATACGGTGCCCGCCCGTTGCGCCGCGCCTTGCAAAAACATATCGAAGACCGTTTGTCCGAAGAATTGTTAAAAGGTACGATCGCCAAAGGGCAAAAAGTGATCGTCGACGTCAAAGACGGGGAGTTTGTCGTATTGTCGAAACAGGCGGTCGTGTGAGGAAAGAAAAGGTATGCGGCAGCTTCCTGCCCATGCCTTTTTTTTCGTTGGAAAATGTTACAGAAAGGGTTAAGGATCGATGGTGAAGAAGAAAACGAAATTCGTTTGCCAAGAATGTGGATATGAGTCGGCCAAATGGCTTGGACGCTGTCCGGGATGTCAGACATGGAATTCGTTTGTTGAGGAAATCGAGCAGGCGAAACCAACTGTGCGCGGTGTGTTTCTTCATTCGGAGCCGGCGGGCCCGGCCAAACCGGTCCCGATTACGGCGGTGGAGGCGGCGCAAGAGCCGCGCATCGCAACGAACAGCGCGGAGCTCAACCGCGTGTTGGGTGGCGGAATTGTCAAAGGTTCGCTCGTTTTGATTGGCGGTGACCCTGGCATTGGCAAATCGACGCTGCTTTTGCAAACATCAGCGCAGCTCGCCGCCGCCGGGCATAAAGTGCTGTATGTTTCCGGCGAGGAGTCGGTGAAGCAAGTGAAGTTGCGCGCCGGGCGTCTCCGCGCGGAGTGTGATCAGCTATACGTGTTGGCGGAAGCGGATTTGGAATATATTGTAACAGCAATTGAAACGATTCAGCCCGCTTGTGTGATCATTGATTCGATCCAGACAGTGTACCGCACCGATATCACCTCCGCGCCGGGCAGCGTCGCCCAAGTGCGCGAATGCACGGCCGAGCTGATGAAACTGGCGAAAACGAAAGGCATTGCCATTTTTATCGTCGGCCATGTGACGAAGGAAGGGGCGATCGCCGGGCCGCGCTTGCTCGAGCATATGGTGGACACCGTTCTATATTTTGAAGGAGAGCGGCATCATACGTACCGCATTTTGCGGGCGGTGAAAAACCGTTTTGGTTCAACGAATGAAATTGGCATTTTTGAAATGCGCGACATCGGGCTAAAGGAAGTGGAAAATCCATCGGAAGTGTTTTTGGAAGAGCGGTCGCGCGGGGCGGCCGGCTCGACGGTGGTGGCGGCGATGGAAGGAACGCGGCCGGTGCTCGTGGAAATCCAGGCGCTCGTCTCGCCGACAAGCTTCGGCAACCCGAGACGGATGGCGACGGGCCTTGATCATCACCGTGTGTCGCTTTTGATGGCTGTGCTCGAAAAGCGGGTCGGGCTGCTGCTGCAAAACCAAGATGCTTACTTGAAAGTAGCGGGTGGAGTGAAGCTTGATGAGCCGGCGATTGATTTGGCGGTCGCCGTCAGCATCGCCTCAAGTTTCCGCGATCGGCCGACGAATCCGGCGGACGTCATTATTGGCGAAGTCGGCTTGACCGGGGAGGTGCGCCGCGTCTCCCGCATCGAACAGCGCGTGCAAGAGGCGGTAAAATTAGGCTTTTCCCGCATTATTGTGCCAAAAAACAATTTAACCGGCTGGCAGCCGCCAAAAGGCGTTCACGTGATCGGCGTTTCGCATGTGGCCGAGGCGCTTGAGCATACAATGTGTTAAACGCTCCCCCATCTGCGCGGCCCATTTCTTTGCGTCCAAAGGTATGAGTGAAAGTCCAATCGCCTCCTCGTTTTTTAAGCGCTCAAGCAGGGTCATAGACAACCGAAAAAATTGAACCCTTTTGCTTTGATGTACGTAAAAAATAAGTAGAGGCCCCTAAAAAAATCCGATTTGCTCTGATGTACGTAAAAAATAATAAAAGCTCCTAAACTAATCCGACGTTTGGCCAATGTGTTCCGCCCATTGTTACAAGCAGATGTCGAATGTTCAAAAACGGTTAAAAATTGACTTCCAATTGGTTTCAAACATTGGAAACTGTTTATAATGTTAAATAGGGAGGTGAAGATAGGCTGATGGTTAAACGCATTGTGCAATTATTTTTCTTGGCCGTGGGCGGAACGTTAGGCGCCATGTTCTTGCCTGATTTGCTCAAGTTGATGAAGGTAAGCGGCATGCCGCTTCTTAATAATTCCTATACGCTGGCGGTGCTGGGGGCAGTTGTTTTCTTTTTGTTGACGTTTTGGCTTGTCGATTATGTCGTCGATATGGTTCGCTGGATGGAGGAAACGCTGGTGAAGGCGCCGGCCGCCGACGTGCTGTTTGGCAGTCTCGGGCTGATTTTCGGTCTTATTATCGCGTTTTTCGTTGTCATGCCGTTGCAGTCGTTTCACATTCAAGTGTTGAATACGGTGTTGCCGATTTTTTTGACGGTGTTGCTTGGCTATTTAGGGTTTCGCGTCGGCTTAAAGAAACGGAATGAGTTGATGAACTTATTTTCTTTGTCCAACCGCATGGCGAAGAAAAAAGGCGGGGAAGCCGAGAGCGAGCCGCCTAAAGGTGGGGCGGTAAAAATTTTGGACACAAGTGTCATCATCGACGGACGCATTGCGGATATTTGCCAAACTGGGTTTCTGGAAGGTCCGCTTGTCATTCCGCGGTTTGTGCTTGAAGAATTGCAGCATATCGCTGATTCGTCCGATGTGCTGAAGCGGAACCGCGGCCGCCGCGGCTTGGATATTTTAAACCGCATCCAAAAAGAAATGGCGATGAAAGTGGAAATCCATGAAGCGGATTTCAGCGATGTCCAGGAAGTCGACAGCAAACTTGTCAAGCTGGCGAAGCAGCTGCAAGGCGTTGTCGTGACGAACGATTTCAATTTAAACAAAGTATGTGAGCTGCAAAACGTGCGTGTTTTGAATATCAACGATTTGGCGAATGCCGTCAAACCGGTCGTGCTGCCCGGCGAGGAGCTGAACGTGCACGTCATTAAAGATGGGAAGGAGCATAACCAAGGCGTCGCCTATTTGGACGATGGGACGATGATCGTCGTCGAAGACGGAAAAGAATATATCGGCAAACGGGTTGACGTGTTAGTCACCAGCGTGTTACAAACATCTGCAGGGAGAATGATTTTTGCCAAATTGAAACTGTTGCAAAAAGCGTTGTAAAACGAAATAGGGGAAACGGCCAATGAATTACGAAGCGATTGTCTTGGCGGCCGGGCAAGGAAAGCGGATGAACGCGGGCATGAACAAGCAATTTCTTGAACTTGGCGGCGAGCCGCTGATCGTTCGGACGCTGAAAGTGTTTGACCGCGATGAGCGGTGCGCTCGCATCGTGCTCGTCGTCAACCCGGCCGAGCGAAGCCGGTTTGAGCTGCTGCTCGACCGCTTCCACATTCGAAAAGTCGCCGCGTTTGCCGACGGCGGCGAGGAGCGGCAACATAGCGTCTATAACGGACTGCAGGCGCTCGAGGGAGAGGAGATTGTCCTCATCCATGACGGCGCCCGCCCGTTTGTCCGCGTCCGTCATTTGCACGAGCTGGCGGACGCTGCCATTCAGTACGGGGCGGCGATTCCGGCGGTGCGGGTGAAAGATACGATCAAAAAAGTGGACGGTTTGTTTGTCGAACAGACGATTGATCGTTCCAGCTTGTGGGCGGTGCAGACGCCACAAGCTTTTCGTCTGTCTTTGATCATGGAAGCGCACGAAGCGGCGAAACAGGCTGGCTATCTCGGAACGGACGACGCCAGTCTTGTGGAGCGAATCGGCAAGCCAGTGAAGATCATTGAAGGGGATTATCGCAACATTAAGTTGACGACGCCGGAGGACCTTTTGTTTGCTGAGGCGATTTTAGCGAGCCGCATCGCGGAATAGATGGGGGTGAAGAGATGTTTCGCATTGGACAAGGGTTTGACGTCCATCAGTTCGTTGAAGGGCGTCCGCTGATCATTGGCGGCGTCACCATTCCTTATGAAAAAGGATTGCTCGGCCACTCAGATGCCGACGTGCTGCTTCATGCGGTGGCGGACGCGTGCCTAGGAGCGATCGGCGCCGGCGATATCGGCCGGCATTTTCCGGATACAGATCCGCGCTTTAAAGATGCCGACTCGGCTGAGCTGTTGGCGCACGTATGGGCGCTCGCCCGGCAGGAAGGGTATGCGCTAGTGAACGCCGACTGCACGATCATCGCACAAAAGCCGAAGATGGCGCCGTATATTGAAGAAATGAGGGCGGTGATCGCTCGACTGTTGGAAGCCGATCGTTCGCAAGTCAATGTGAAGGCGACGACAACGGAGAGGCTCGGATTCACCGGGCGGGGGGAAGGCATCGCTGCCATGGCGGTTGTGCTGTTGCAAAAAAGTTAGCGGCGCAACGCCTTGGCAACGTTATTCGCGACGCCTCGTTCCTTATACCATAAGCTTTGTTTCGCCGCCTTGGCCAAAAGAGTGCGGCGGACGGTCCAACGCCGCCAAGGCGAGAGCCGTCTGTTTTGAACTTTGCCGCGATAAACGGTACAATAATAGCACAAGTTTTGATGGAAGTGGAGGGTTTGGACGATGGCAAAAGAGGTGCGCGTACGCTATGCGCCGAGCCCAACCGGCCATTTGCATATCGGCGGGGCGCGGACAGCGCTGTTTAACTATTTGTTTGCCCGTCATCACGGCGGAAAGATGATCGTCCGCATTGAAGATACGGATATTGAACGGAACGTCGAAGGCGGCGAAAAGTCGCAGCTTGAAAACTTAAAATGGCTCGGCATCGATTATGACGAATCGATTGATAAAGATGGCGGCTACGGGCCGTACCGACAAACGGAGCGGCTCGATATTTACCGGAAATATGTGAATGAATTGCTTGAACAAGGGCATGCGTACAAATGTTTTTGCACGCCGGAAGAGCTTGAGCGCGAGCGGGAGGCGCAGCGGGCGGCCGGCATCGCAGCTCCGCAGTACAGCGGCAAATGCCGCCGCTTGACGCCGGAGCAAGTCGCGGAGCTTGAGGCGCAAGGAAAGCCGTATACGATCCGCCTAAAAGTGCCGGAAGGGAAAACGTATGAATTTTATGATTTAGTGCGCGGCAAAGTGACGTTTGAATCGAAAGATGTCGGCGGCGATTGGGTGATTGTGAAGGCGAATGGCATTCCGACATACAATTTTGCTGTCGTTATTGACGACCATTTAATGGAGATCAGCCATGTGTTCCGCGGTGAGGAACACTTGTCCAATACGCCGAAGCAGCTGATGGTATACGAATATTTCGGCTGGGAGCCGCCGCAGTTCGCCCATTTGACATTGATTGTCAACGAGCAGCGGAAAAAGCTGTCCAAGCGCGACGAGTCGATCATTCAATTTGTGTCGCAATACAAAGAGCTCGGCTATTTGCCGGAAGCAATGTTCAACTTTTTCGCCTTGCTCGGCTGGTCGCCGGAAGGGGAAGAAGAAATTTTTTCGAAGGATGAACTCATCCGCATATTCGATGTTTCGCGGCTCTCGAAGTCGCCGTCAATGTTTGATACGAAAAAGCTGACATGGATGAACAATCAATATATAAAAAAGCTGGACTTGGACCGGCTCGTCGATTTGGCGCTGCCACATTTAGTGAAAGCCGGGCGCCTGCCAGAAAACATGAGCGACGAACAGCGGCAATGGGCGCGCGATTTGATCGCCTTGTATCAAGAGCAAATGAGCTACGGGGCGGAAATCGTTCCGCTGTCTGAGCTGTTCTTTAAGGAAGACGTCGAGTATGAGGATGAGGCGCGCCAAGTGCTTGCTGAAGAGCAAGTGCCGGCTGTGCTTTCCACTTTCTTGGAGAGCGTCCGCGGGCTCGAGCCGTTTACGGCAGACGAGATCAAAGCGGCCATTAAGGCGGTGCAAAAGGCGACCGGCCAAAAAGGGAAAAAGCTGTTTATGCCGATCCGTGCGGCGGTGACCGGGCAAACGCACGGGCCGGAGCTGCCGTTTGCCATCCAGCTGCTCGGCAAGGAAAAAGTGATCGAACGGCTGGAGCGGGCGTTGCAAGAAAAATTTTAAGCGGCCTCTATGCACGTTTGCGCGATGGATGTGGTATAATAATACAAAGTTTTCGATGGAACAAGCGCATAAGGAAAAAGCGTTGACGAGGAGAAGTAGGAAGCATCGGCATCCCAGAGAGAGCCGCCTTGGCTGGGAGCGGCTTATGTTCGGTGCTGTCTGAAGTGCGCCTCGGAGCCTCCTTTCGAACCGGAACAGAGACGTTCTGCAGTAGAGGGGAGCGGAGCATCTCCGTTATCGGAATTGAGTGAGCGAAACGGCGCCCCGTTTCGCTAAACAGAGTGGAACCGCGCCAAAAGCGTCTCTGTGTCTTCGGCACAGGGACGCTTTTTTATTCAAGACAACCTAGAGGGATGGAGGGAGGACATCATGTTTAAAACATTAAAAGAGGATATTGAAGTCATTTTTGAGCAAGACCCGGCGGCGAGAAGCTATTTGGAAGTCATTTTAACGTATTCCGGCCTGCATGCCATTTGGGCGCATCGGATCGCCCATGCGCTTTACAAGCGGAAATTTTACTTTCTTGCCCGTTTGATTTCGCAAATCAGCCGCTTTTTCACTGGCATTGAAATCCATCCGGGCGCCAAAATCGGCCGCCGCTTTTTCATCGACCACGGTATGGGCGTGGTGATCGGCGAGACGTGCGAAATCGGCGACAACGTCACCGTCTATCAAGGGGTTACATTAGGCGGGACAGGGAAAGAAAAAGGAAAGCGGCATCCGACGATCAAAGACAACTGTTTGATCGCCGCCGGCGCGAAAGTGCTTGGTTCAATTACGATCGGGGAAAACTCGAAAATCGGCGCTGGGTCGGTCGTGCTCAAAGACGTGCCGCCCAACTCGACCGTTGTCGGCATTCCGGGCCGCGTCGTTGTGCGCGACGGGGTGAAAGTGAAGAAAGATTTAAACCATACCGACCTGCCCGACCCGATCGCCGACCGGTTCCGGGAGCTTGAAGAGGAAATTGCTCGGCTGAAAAGCGAGCTTGAGACATTGAAACAACAAGAAAGGAAGAACGAGTATGAGCAGCATCCGGCTTTATAATACGCTGACGCGAAAAAAGGAACCGTTTGAGCCGCTGGAGCCGAACAAAGTGAAAATGTATGTGTGCGGTCCGACGGTCTACAACTATATTCATATCGGCAACGCCCGGGCCGCCATCGTTTTTGACACGATCCGCCGCTATTTGGAGTTTCGCGGCTATGATGTGACGTATGTATCGAACTTTACCGACGTCGATGACAAGTTGATCAAAGCGGCCCGCGAGCTCGGCGAGAGCGTGCCGGCGATCGCCGAGCGGTTTATTGAGGCGTATTTTGAAGACATTCAGGCGCTTGGCTGCAAAAAAGCGGACGTCCATCCGCGGGTGACCGAAAACATCGATACGATTATCGAATTCATTCAGGCGCTCATTGACAAAGGATATGCGTACGAAGTCGACGGCGACGTGTACTACCGGACGCGCAAGTTTCCCGGCTACGGCAAGCTGTCTCACCAATCGATCGATGAGCTGCAAGCAGGGGCGCGCATCGAAATTGGGGAGAAGAAAGACGATCCGCTCGATTTCGCCCTTTGGAAAGCAGCAAAAGAAGGAGAGATTTGTTGGGACAGCCCGTGGGGGAAAGGGCGGCCGGGCTGGCATATTGAATGCTCGGCGATGGCGCGCAAATATTTGGGCGATACGATCGACATCCATGCGGGCGGCCAAGACTTGACGTTCCCGCACCATGAAAACGAAATCGCCCAGTCGGAGGCGTTGACCGGCAAACCGTTTGCGAAATATTGGCTGCACAATGGGTATTTAAATATTAACAACGAAAAAATGTCGAAGTCGCTTGGCAATTTCGTGCTCGTTCACGACATCATCCGGCAGATCGACCCGCAAGTGCTGCGGTTTTTCATGCTGTCGGTGCATTACCGCCATCCGATCAACTACAGCGAGGAGCTGCTTGAGAGCGCGCGGCGCGGGCTCGAGCGCCTGAAGACGGCTTACGGCAATTTGCAGCATCGCTTGCAGGCAAGCACGAACTTAACGGACAATGACGAGGAATGGGTTTCGCGCATTGCGGACATCCGCGCCTCGTTCATCCGTGAAATGGACGACGATTTCAACACCGCGAACGGCATTGCCGTATTGTTTGAACTGGCAAAACAGGCCAACTTGTACTTGCAGGAAAAAACGACATCCGAGAAGGTCATTCACGCGTTTTTGCGTGAGTTTGAACAGCTGACAGACGTGCTCGGTCTCACTTTGAGGCAAGACGAGCTGTTGGATGAAGAAATTGAGGCGTTGATCCAAAAGCGCAATGAAGCGCGGAAAAACCGCGACTTTGCATTGGCCGACCGCATTCGCGACGAGTTGAGGGCGAAAAACATTATTTTGGAAGACACGCCGCAAGGAACGAGATGGAAACGGGGATAACAGGGGATGATGGCGCAGTTTGAAACGGTCAACGATGTCAAGCAGTTAAACGGATTGGCGCTCGCCTATATCGGCGACGCCGTGTACGAGGTGTACGTGCGCCGCCATTTGCTTGCCGGCGGCAGCGTGCGGCCGCATGAACTGCATCGGCGGGCGGTCCGTTACGTGTCGGCGCGGGCGCAGGCGAAAGTGATTTTAGCTTTGCTTGATGAAGGCGTCCTGACCGATGAGGAAAAGGACATCGTCCGCCGCGGCCGCAATGCCAAATCAGGCACGATCCCGAAAAATACGGATGTACAAACGTACCGGCATAGCACGGCCTTTGAAGCGCTCATCGGATATCACTTTTTAGGCAATAATGAAAAGCGGGTTGATGAGCTGATCGGCCGTTCATTTGCCATTATTGAAAGGGAAGAAAGGGCGTTGGAATGATGGACTACATTATCGGCAAAAATCCGGTCATTGAAGCGCTCAAAGCCGGGCGCGACATCAATAAAATTTGGATCGCGGAAGGATCTCAGCGCCATGCCGTCGAGCCGGTGCTTGAATGGGCGAAGCGGCGGGGCGTGCTCGTTCAGTACGTCCCGAAGCGAAAGCTCGATCAACTGGCCGAAGGAGCGCATCAAGGAGTGATCGCGCAGGCAGCCGCCTATCGCTATTATGAAGTCGATGACTTGTTCGCGCGTGCTGCTGAGCGGGGCGAGACGCCGTTTTTTCTCATCTTGGACGAGCTTGAGGACCCGCATAATTTAGGGGCCATCATGCGCACGGCCGATGCGGTCGGGGCGCACGGCCTCATCATTCCGAAGCGGCGTTCGGTCGGGCTGACCCCGACGGTGGCGAAGGCGTCAACTGGGGCGATTGAGCACGTTCCGGTTGCGCGCGTGACGAACTTGGCGCGGACGATTGATGAGCTGAAAGAGCGGGGTGTGTGGGTGGCCGGTACAGATGCGTCGGCCAAAGATGATTACCGCTCGCTCGATGGGACGATGCCGTTGGCGCTTGTCGTCGGCAGCGAAGGGAAAGGGATCAGCCGCCTAGTGCTTGAAAAGTGCGATTTCTTGTTCCGACTGCCAATGCGCGGCCACGTCACCTCGCTTAACGCTTCTGTCGCCGCCAGCCTGCTCATGTACGAGGTGTACCGGAAGCGGTATCCGTTGGGAGAATAGCCGATGAACATTTTGATTGTCGATGGTTATAACATCATCGGGGCATGGCCGGAGCTGCGACGGTTGAAAGACGAGGGCGATCTGGCAGCGGCAAGGGATTTACTGATCGAAAAAATGGCAGATTACAAAGGATTCACCGGAGACCACGTCGTGATCGTGTTCGATGCCCACCTCGTGCAAGGAAACGAAAAAAAGTATAAACATTACGACGTTGATGTCATTTTTACAAAGGAACATGAGACGGCCGACGAGCGAATTGAACGGTTGGCGAAAACGTTGATGAACGCGCGCACCAAAGTGTATGTCGCCACATCGGATTACACCGAGCAATGGACGGTGTTCGGCCAAGGCGCCCTGCGCAAGTCGGCGCGCGAGCTATTGGATGAAGTCGAGGCGGTTGAGCGGGACATTTCTCAAAAAGTAAAAGCGATGCGGCAGCGCACTCCGATCTCCAAAGTTCCGCTTAATGATAAAATTGCTGAAATTTTTGAAAAATGGCGAAGAGGAGAAAAATGAGCGGTTGACGCTGTAAAAATTTGTCCTGTATAATACATGTTAGCGATTGATGCGGTCGGGGGGATCAGCGTGGGGGAATGCTTGAAAGCAACGAAAGGGAAAGATTATCATCAGCTGGACGATGAGCAGCTTGTTGCGCTCGTTCACGAAGGGGATGGGGAAGCACTTGATTTTTTAATCCATAAATATCAAAATTTTGTGCGCGCCAAAGCCCGCTCCTATTTTTTAGTCGGGGCCGATCGGGAAGATATCGTGCAGGAAGGGATGATCGGTCTGTACAAGGCTGTCCGCGATTTTAAGGGGGACAAGCTTTCTTCATTTAAAGCGTTTGCAGAGCTTTGCATCACAAGGCAAATGATTACCGCGATTAAAACGGCAACCCGCCAAAAGCATATTCCGCTCAACTCTTACGTTTCCTTGGACAAACCGATTTATGACGACGAGTCGGACCGGACGCTGATGGATGTGTTGTCCGGCACGCAGGTGACGGACCCGGAACAATTGATTGTCAACCGCGAGGAAGTCGACGATATTGAACTAAAGATGGCGGAACTGTTGAGCGACCTCGAGCGGAAAGTGCTCGCTTTGTATTTGGATGGACGCTCATACCAGGAAATTTCCGAAGAGCTGAACCGCCATGTCAAGTCGATTGACAACGCCTTGCAGCGCGTCAAGCGAAAGCTTGAGAAATATTTGGAATACCGCGAGATCAGCTTGTAGCCGTTCGCTGCCGCGCCAAAAAGATGTCATTGACAGCGAAACCATCAATATGATAAATTTTTATGGACATCTTGCAGGAACGGTGGAATGGGGATGCGCCAAAAAGTTATGTTGGCTTGCGCCCAATGCAGAAGCCGAAGCTATACGGCCACAAAACCATTGGGCTGCCTCGGTGAGCGCCTGACGGCCAACAAATTTTGCCCAATATGCCGCAAACATACCGTCCATCGCGAGACAAAGTAAGCGATGGAGAGAGTTTTGAGCGATCGTGGAGGTACGAGTCATGCAACGAGTAACCAATTTTTTTAGAGAAGTTGTACGCGAGCTGAAAAAAGTGAGTTGGCCAAATCGAAAGGAGTTAGTGAACTACACGGCGATCGTGTTGGCCACGGTGGCGTTTTTCACCGTCTTTTTTGCCGTTGTGGACCTCGGCATTTCCGAGTTAATTCGCCTCGTGTTTGAATAAGCGGGAGAAGGATATGTTATAATGAAAGATAATCGCACGCGTATGGAACCCGGAAACGGGTTTTTGTTTTGCGCAAAAAACAAGATGAAAACCGCCCTAGGGGAGGCTCGCTGATGGAGAAAAACTGGTATGTCGTCCATACATATTCGGGATATGAAAACAAAGTGAAAGCCAATTTGGAAAAACGCGTCGAATCGATGGGGATGCAAGATAAAATTTTTCGCGTCGTCGTTCCGGAAGAGACGGAAACGGACGTCAAAAACGGAAAACGGAAAACAACGAAAAAGAAAGTGTTCCCCGGCTATGTGCTCGTTGAGATGATCATGACGGATGACTCATGGTATGTTGTGCGCAACACGCCGGGCGTCACCGGGTTTGTCGGCTCAAGCGGGGCTGGTTCAAAACCGACGCCGCTCATGGAGGAAGAAGTGAAAATGATTTTAAAGCGGATGGGCATGCCGCTTGCTGAAATCGATGTTGACTATGAGGTAAATGAAACGGTTCGGATCAAAGAAGGCCCGTTTGCGAACTTTACAGGAAAAATTGAAGCCATTGACCCGGATAAACATAAAGTGAAGCTGCTTGTCGATATGTTCGGACGGGAAACGCGCATGGAGCTCGAGTTTTCGCAAATAGAAAAAATCTAATGGAAAAGAACTTGCAATCACTATTGAAAAGTGATACTATTTTAAAGTCAGTATGTCTTGTATCTTAGACAAGACATCCAGCGATGAACTTATACTTAACTGTATAAGGGAGCAAATGTGCTTTATGCGCTGATCCTCTCAACGGAAACGGGAGATAGGAAAACGGCTCGTTAGACCGGAGCCGGATGAGTGGGAGGGGCAATCCCTAATACCACATCACGGACTTAAGGAGGTGTGTCTCGTGGCGAAAAAAGTAATCAAGATCGTCAAACTGCAAATTCCTGCAGGGAAAGCGAATCCGGCGCCGCCAGTAGGTCCTGCGTTAGGTCAAGCCGGTGTCAATATTATGGCGTTTTGCAAAGAGTTTAATGCGCGTACCGCTGACCAAGCAGGGTTGATCATTCCGGTTGAAATTACGGTTTTTGAAGACCGTTCATTTACATTTATCACAAAAACGCCGCCAGCCGCTGTCTTGCTGAAAAAAGCGGCGGGCATTGAATCAGGCTCCGGCGAACCGAACCGCAATAAGGTAGCGACGATCAAACGCGACAAAGTGCGCGAAATTGCTGAGTTGAAAATGCCGGACTTGAACGCGGCGAGCGTTGAAGCGGCCATGCGCATGATCGAAGGCACGGCCCGCAGCATGGGCATTGTCATCGAAGACTAAAGCGAACGCATCGTTTGTGGGAGAGGTTGCGTCGTTTTTGCAACCTCTCTCTCCATGGGCAGAAACGCATTCGAGCCCGCCAAGTGATCGGACATCCGCCTCCGGGCGGCTGTCTGCTGGCCTCTTCGCTTTCGAAAAGAAGTGAAGGCCGCTCAATCGTGGGAGGTTTTTCCGCTAAAACCACAATCGAGGAGGATTTTTCACATGCCGAAAAGAGGAAAAAAATACTTAGAAGCATTGAAATTGGTCGACCGCTCCAAAGCATACCCGATTGCTGAAGCAATCGAGCTCGTGAAAAAAACGAACATCGCGAAATTCGATGCCACGGTGGAAGTGGCGTTCCGTTTGGGCGTCGACCCGAAAAAAGCGGACCAACAAATTCGCGGCGCCGTCGTCCTGCCGCACGGCACAGGGAAAGTGGCGCGCGTGTTGGTGTTCGCGAAAGGGGAAAAAGCGAAAGAAGCAGAAGCGGCTGGCGCTGACTATGTCGGCGATACAGAATATATCAACAAAATCCAGCAAGGTTGGTTTGACTTTGATGTCGTTGTTGCTACGCCGGACATGATGGGTGAAGTCGGGAAACTCGGCCGCATTTTAGGGCCGAAAGGGTTGATGCCAAACCCGAAAACCGGAACAGTCACGTTTGACGTAGCAAAAGCGGTGCAAGAAATCAAGGCTGGTAAAGTGGAATACCGCGTCGACAAAGCGGGCAACATCCACGTTCCGATCGGCAAAGTGTCGTTTGACAACGAGAAATTGGCTGAAAACTTCGCGGCCGTTTATGAAGCAATTTTGAAAGCCAAACCAGCGGCGGCAAAAGGGACGTACGTGAAAAACGTCACGATTACGTCGACGATGGGCCCTGGCATCAAGGTCGACCCGTCCACGGTTGCTGTTGCACAATAACCGTTGACTTTTGTTTGTCCGTCTGTTAAAATGCCATTTGGCTGAACAAATGAATATCATTTGTACCGTAGACAGTAGGTGCCTGTTTGAGGCTTAATTTCCTACCGAGGTATGTGGACGATAGAACAGCGCGCCCTGCGTCGGGGACGAGCGGCGGTGCGTTGAACGACACCTCCATGTCTACGCGGCATGGAGGTTTTTTATTGAGCAGACGGTATAAGTGGTATTCTCTCATTTTCTTTACAGGAGGTGCAGGACGTGTCGAGCGCGATTGAACTGAAAAAACAAGTGGTCGCGGAAATCGCAGACAAATTCCGGGCCAGCAAGGCGACCGTCATCGTTGATTACCGCGGCTTGAACGTGGCGGAAATGACTGAGCTGCGCAAACAGCTGCGCGAGGCAGGCGTCGAGTTTAAAGTGTACAAAAACACCTTGACCCGCCGGGCGCTCGCGGAAGTCGGCTTGGAAGGACTGGATGAAGTGTTCACCGGTCCAAATGCCATCGCCTTCAGCAATGAAGATGTCGTGGCGCCGGCCAAAATTTTAAGCGAGTTTGCGAAAACGCATGAAGCATTGGAAATCAAAGGCGGCGTCATCGAAGGGAACATCGCCAGCAAAGAAGAAATCGATGCGTTGGCGAAACTCCCGTCCCGCGAAGGGTTGCTTTCGATGTTGCTTAGCGTTCTTCAAGCCCCGATCCGCAACTTTGCGCTTGCGATTAAAGCGGTGGCTGACAAGCAAGAGGAACAAGGCGCATAATGGCGCATCGATATGTGCTTAACAATCATTCAGAAAACAAAGGAGGAAGTCACGATGACGAAAGAACAAATCATTGAAGCAGTGAAAAATATGACGGTATTGGAATTAAATGAATTGGTGAAAGCGATCGAAGAAGAATTCGGCGTAACAGCTGCGGCTCCGGTTGTTGTCGCGGGTGGTGCGGCAGCTGGCGCTGAAGCGGCGGCAGAAAAAACGGAATTCGACGTCATTCTTGCCGACGCCGGCGCGCAAAAAATCAAAGTCATCAAAGTCGTTCGCGAAATCACTGGCCTCGGCTTGAAAGAAGCGAAAGATTTGGTCGACAACACGCCGAAGCCGATCAAAGAAGGCGTTGCGAAAGAAGAAGCCGAAGAAATCAAAGCGAAACTCGAAGAAGCTGGCGCGAAAGTCGAAATCAAGTAATGGTTGCGCCATTGAAAAAAAGAGGCTGGCCCAAGCAAGGGGCGGCCTCTTTTTTGTTACACTATATAACGGAAGGTAGTACAGCCTGCCGACAAGGAGGAGGGGATGATGATGAGCGAGCATTATTACTCAGTCAATCCGACGTCGGAGCGAAACCCGCAAACGTGGACGTACGTGTTGCGGGGGCATGAATTCCGCTTTACGACCGACAGCGGAGTGTTTTCAAAGCGTGAAGTCGACTTTGGCACACGCCTGTTAATTGAAACGTTCGAGGAGCCGGGAGTGGCTGGGGATTTGTTAGATGTCGGCTGCGGGTATGGGCCGATCGGGCTTGCCTTGGCCAAATCGTTTCCCAATCGGCGCGTCCATATGATTGATGTCAACGAGCGGGCGCTCGAGCTGGCGCAGGAAAACAAACGGGCAAACGGGATCGACAATGCGGTCATTTACAAAAGCGACCTTTTTTCGGAAGTTAGAGAACATCAGTTTGCCGCGGTGGTCACCAACCCGCCGATCCGGGCTGGCAAACGGGTCGTTTACGCGATTTTTGAGCAAAGTCGGGATCATCTGCTTGATCGCGGCGAGCTGTGGGTTGTCATTCAAAAGAAGCAAGGCGCCCCATCCGCTTTGCAAAAGCTGAAGGAATGCTTTCCCGCTGTAGAAGTCGTTGCAAAGAAAAAAGGATATTATATCATAAAGGCGAG
>NZ_BCQG01000060.1 GCF_001544315.1 Geobacillus jurassicus NBRC 107829 | reverse complement strand
CTTGTAAAGAAAAAACATTGACAAAACTAGAAACGAAACGTATAATTTTATTCGTTGCCTTGAGGTGATTATATGAAATGGACGGTCCAACAGCTTCGCCGTTTTCAACATCAGGAGATGGCGATTGATGAGACGGTCGATGTGTCCGATTTAAAACAAATTGACACGTTGATCCGCGATATTTCGCCGGTGCACGTTCAAGGGAAAGCGGATGTCGGGTCGACAAAGTTTACGTTTCATTTGACGTTGTCCGGGACGATGGTGTTGCCTTGTTCGCGGACGCTTGTCGATGTGACGTATCCGTTTTCCATTCAGACGACAGAGACGTTTTTTGCGGATGGCAGCGGCATCGCGGAGACGGATGAGGACACCCATATTTTGACGGGGGATGCGATTGATTTGAACCCCATTATCCGTGAGTTGATTTTGCTTGAAATTCCGCTGCAGCTCATCGCCGAAGGACCGGTGGCCGACGGAGCGCCGCAGCACGGAGAAGGATGGGACGTTCTGTCTGAAGAGGAATGGGAGAAAGCGATGCAAGAGCGGGAGCGGAAAGTAGACCCTCGCCTTGCAGGATTGGCCAAGTTTTTTGAGGAAAAACAAGAGAAATGATCGCGAGCCGGTGTTGCCGGTCGATGGCGCCGAAAAACTGCGCACCGTCCGGCAGCTTGCCTTGTGTGCCGGCGAACGAACGCCGTGAGGCTGACGAATCCGCCGGCATGGATATGCTCAATGCGCCCGACAAGGAGGTGGGAACGATGGCAGTACCTTTTAGAAGAACATCGAAGACGAGAAAACGGCTGCGCCGCACGCACTTTAAACTTCAAGTGCCGGGCATGGTGCAATGCCCGAACTGCGGCGAATGGAAATTGGCGCACCGCGTCTGCAAAGCATGCGGAACATACAAAGGAAGAGATGTCGTCAACAAATAATGGCCGACATCGAACGACGGGGCTGACCCAAAATGCGAGTGCGTTTTGGGATCAGCCCCACTTTTTTTACGCCAAAATTCAAGAGAAGTACGGCGTGGCGCCCAAACGTTTGATCGCTGACGCTGCCTATGGTTCAGAAGAGAACTGCGCGAAGCTCGAAGCGAAAAACATCCCTGCGTTGATTCCATACAACACCTATGAGAAAGAGAACACGCGCAAAGCCAAGAAGAACCCGCACCATCAACAGAACTGGACATACAAGGAAGAAGAGGACGTTTGGATTTGTGCCAACGGGAAAAAGCTGGTCCGTACAGGAACTTCGAAACAGACGACAGAATCGGGATACACCTCGGTCATCCAACACTGCCAATGCCACGAATGCGAGGGGTGTCCGTTCCGTTTGGCCTGCACGACTTCCAAGTATGGACGCACAACGCAATGGAACCCCGTCTATCACGAACAGAAACAGAAAGCTCGTGAACGGCTGGAAAGCGAAGAAGGACAGGCATGGCACCGCCAGCGCAAAACCGACATGGAGAGTGTGTTTGGGCAAATCAAGCAAAATCGCGGGTTTCGCCGCTTCGTCCTGCGTGGCCTCCAAAAAGTTTCCATCGAATGGGGGCTGATTTGTGCTGCTCATAATCTCCTCAAAAAAGCCGCTAGGGACAAACAACCGTCCTTAACGGCATAAATGAGGAACCCAAGGGAGGTTGAATCACCTTCTATTTAACAAAAAATAAAGTGGGCTGGCTCCAAAAGTCCGCTTTTCGGCGGACTTTTGGGCCAGCCCCTTTTGATTGTCTACAAAAAATCGACGCTGTTTGTTTCACGCGGCGATTTTTTTTGTCGCAAGGCAGGAAAATAAAGAGGATGCGCCCAATTCATTGATGAAGAAAGGGGAGACGTGCCGATGGAAGCGATGATGGAGAACTATGACGGGGTGGCGTTGTTTACCATTTGCCGTCCAGAGAAGCGCAACGCGATCAATTTTGCTGTGATGGAGGCGCTCGAGGAAGCGCTGGAGCAGGCGGCGGCCGATGGGGAAGTGAAAGTGTTCGCCATTACTGGCGCCGGTGATGAGGCGTTTTGCTCCGGCGGCGATTTAAGCGAGTTTGGGCATTTGCGCGGAGCGGAGGCGAAACGGATGCTCATGCGCATGGGGGGGCTGTTGTACAAGCTGTTGACGTTTCCGAAGCCGACGGCCGCCTTGGTCAATGGAACGGCGATGGGAGGCGGCTGCGAGCTGGCGACCGCCTGCGATTTCCGCTTTGTTAAAGAAGGAAGCCGAATTGGATTCGTACAAGGCCGTCTTGGCATTACGACCGGGTGGGGCGGCGCGTCGATGCTGTTTGCCAAACTTCCATATGGGCGGGCGCTTGATCTATTGCTGCGCGCCGAGCCGATGACAGCGGAGGAGATGGAGGCATGCGGCTGGGCCGACGCCATCCTATCAGCCGAACGTTGGCGTGAACAATGGCGCGAGCGGCTGGCCCCTTATATAGAACGGTCCCTTCCTGTCTTGCAGGCGTATAAAGCCGTCGCCGGCGAAACATGGCGAACAGCTTGGTTTCGTGAGCAGTTTTTCGCCGAAATCACCAGCTGCGCAAAGCTGTGGGGATCGGCCGAACACGTACAGGCGCTGCATTCTTTTTTGCGCAAGAAGTAATTTTTTCCTTCTACCGTTTCTATTAGCCGCATACATATAATGACAAAGCGGCGATAAGGGGGGAAGAGGATGAACGGAGTACGACAAGATGCATGGACGAAAGAAGAGGATGAGCTGTTGGCGAATGTCGTTCTTCAGTATATTCGCGAAGGGAACACTCAGCTCGAGGCGTTTGCTGAAGTCGGGCGGCGCTTGTCGCGGACAGCTGCGGCGTGCGGGTTTCGTTGGAATTCGTGCGTCCGCAAGCAATATAAAGAGGAGATCGAGCGGGCGAAGCAGGAACGGAAATTGCGAAAAAAGGAAACAGCATCGGCAAAGGAAAGCGGGGGACAGGAGAAGGTGGAAGCGGCAGGCAAAAGTCATTTGTCATGGCCGGAAGTGTTGGCTTTTTTGCAAGCGGAAGAGCAAAAGGCGCGCGATGTCCGTCGGACGGCCGATGAAAATCGGGCGCTCAAAAACGATATGGAGCAGCTGCAGCAAATGGTGACGAAGCTGCAAATGGAAAAAGAAGCGCTGCAAAAACAGCTGGCCGCCATCCAAGAGGAGTACAAAACGCTGCTCGCCATTATGGAGCGGGCGCGCAAAATGGTGACAGACAGCGGGAAACCGGCGCCGAATGCAGCGGCTGAAGGCGCCGGCGAAGGGTAAAGGCTGGCTTTTCGCCGGCTTTTTTTCTTAACGGAAGAAGAGGATCTCTGCTAAAATAAGGCTAACGCGACGTTGCAAGAAAGCGGGGGAGAAGGGTTGAACATCGGGATTGTCGGCGGCGGGGCGGTCGGATTGTTGCTCGCCGCTTACCTTGGGCGCCGTCATGAGGTGACGGTCTATACGAGACGTCCGTCCCAAGCGAGAGAGCTTGCCGAGCATGGCGTGGCGCTGAAAACAGATGGCAAGACATCGGTCGTGGCGGTGCGGGCGCAGCCGTTTGCCGGGGCGGAACTGGACGAGCCGCTCGTGTTTGTGACCGTCAAACAGTACGATCTTGCCGCCGTTTGTGCACAAATCGACGCGTTTCGCCGCGTCCGCACGCTCGTGTTTTTGCAAAACGGCATGGGGCATCTTGAGCAGTTGTCCGTGTTTGCCGACAAAAATGTCCTCGTCGGCGTCGTGGAGCATGGCGCGCTGAAGCTGGATGACCGGACGGTGGCGCATACGGGTGTCGGGAAGCTGACGCTTGCTTCCTGCTACGGTTCACTTGGCGACGCCCGGGAGCTTAGGGATGGGGAGAGCGGTTTTCCAATCGAATGGGCGGACGATTGGGAGCGCATTCTTGTGAACAAGCTTGTCGTCAATGCAGTCATTAATCCACTCACCGCTCTATTGCAAGTGAAAAACGGGGCGTTGCTGGAGATGGCTCCGTACCGCGATATGATGAGGCAACTGTTTGATGAGGTGCAGAAAGTGCTGCCGCTTGATGATGCCAATCGGGCGTGGGAGCGCGTTGTCCATATATGCCGAAAAACGGCGGACAACTATTCGTCGATGTATATGGACTTGGCGAACGGGCGCCGGACGGAAATCGACGCGATTTTGGGCTATGTGTTGAAACAAGGAGAGGCGCGCGGCGTCACGCTGCCGGTCGCCCGCTTTGTCTTTTCCGCGGTGAAAGGGAAGGAAAGGGGAATGGTAGATGGGTGATTGGCTCGCTTCGGTGATGGCGACGTTTGTGACCGCGCCGCTTCTCCTGTTTTTTCTTGTCTACTTTGGAGCGCGCCTGGTCGGCAAGCGGAAACGGGCGGCGTTTTACGCTGCGGTCAACGCTGCGACCGTTTTTTTCATCGCCGCCGTCTATTTTTTGCTGGCGGTGCTGTTTGAAAAATCGTACTTTGTTCCTCTTCTTCTTTTTTTGCTCGGGCTGCACGCGATGATTGCACTCGGCTATTGGCGGAAGAAAGCGGACTTTCGTTTTGGGGCCGTGTTTCGCCTCTTTTGGCGGGCGAGCTTTCTCATTTTTGCCTCTCTTTACGCCGGACTGATCCTATACGGCATGGCCATGCGCGTTGCTATAAGCCTTTAGCTCGGCTTGAGCAAGCCTTTTTTCTCTTGACGCCAAACGTGCTATACTCATGGAAGAATACATAGGAAAGGGAGTTTTTGGCCATGGAAGTTCGCGAGATTCCGCTGCCAGCGGCAACGAAGCTGGCGGCTGATTACATAGCCGGCGCGTTTCCGATGGAGAGCGGCTTTGCCTATGCCCAGGCGGATGATGAGGCATTTTGTCGGCGATTGGCCCATTTGCAAAGAAGAACATACGATCGAAACGGCCTGGCTGATTATTTGCATGCTTATCACCGCAGTTTCTCGGCGAGTGCAGCCACGATGGCGAACATCGAGAAGCTGCGTGATGAACGGAGCGTTGTCATCGTCGGCGGGCAGCAAGCCGGACTGTTGACCGGACCGCTGTATACGATTTATAAGATCATCACGATCATCCAGCTTGCCAAAGAGCAGGAACGGAAACTGGGCGTGCCGGTCGTGCCGCTGTTTTGGATCGCCGGCGAAGACCATGACATCGCGGAAATCGATCATGTCTACGTCGTGGAAGAAGGAGAGGTCAAAAAAGCAATATATCCGCATAAGCCGAACGAAAAGCGGATGGCCGCCGATGTGCCGCTCGACCGGAGGGTTGCGAAAGAGTGGATCGAGCGCGTCGTCAAAACGTATGGAGAAACGGACGTGACGAATGAGCTGCTCTCCTTTCTGTCATCGTGCCTTGATGAGGCGCGCACGTTTGTCGACTTTTTTGCTGCTATTGTGCTCCGGTTGTTCGCCGATGACGGCCTCGTTGTCTTCAATGCTGGCGATGCGGCGGTGCGGCCGCTTGAGCGCCGCTTTTTCGCCGCGCTCATTGAACGCCATCGCGACGTGACGGCCGCGGTGCTTACCCAGCAAGAGGCGTTGCGTGCGCTTGGGTATGCGCCGCTGATTGAAATCGGTCGTGACGCGGCCAACTTGTTTTATTACGACGGCCGTGAACGTTCGCTTTTGCAGTACGACGAGGAGCGCGGCCTGTTTCGCAATAAAGCGGGAATCCTCGTTTGGACAAGGGAAGAACTGCTTGAGCTTGCTGAAACGAAGCCGTCCTGTTTCAGCAACAACGTCGTCACCCGTCCGCTCATGCAAGAGTATTTGCTGCCGACGCTCGCTTTTGTTGCCGGCCCAGGTGAGATCGCTTATTGGGCGGAATTGAAAGAGGCGTTTCCGCTCTTCGACCTGGAGATGCCTCCGGTCGTGCCGCGCCTGCAGGCGACGCTCGTCAGCCGTTCGTTGCAAACCGACCTGTCCGATATCGGCCTTGAGGCGGCTGACGTGTTGAACGGGCGGCTTGAGGAAGCGAAGCGGCGGTGGCGGGAAGCGACCGCTCAAGCGCCGCTTGCTTCGGCGTTTGCCAAAGCGAGGGAGGACATCGAAGCGGCGCACCGGCCGCTCCGTGAACTTGGGGTGGCGATTGACCGTGGATTGGAGGGATTGGTGGCGAAAAATGCCGCCATCATTCAGGCGCAAATCGAGTTTCTTCAGCACGCGTTCGAGCGGGCGTTGCTGCGCAAACACGAGACGGAGTGGCGGAAATTTTGGCGCATAGAGACGTCGCTTCGGCCGAACGGCGCGTTCCAGGAGCGGGTTTGGAATGTGTTTTATTACATCAACCGCTACGGATTTGATTTTGTAGAAAAAATTTTGGCGATTCGCGGCTCCAGCAATGGAATGCATAAAATTGTATATATGTGAGGCTTTTTCAAAGAAAAAGTCGAAAAGAAACATCCTGCTTTGTGCAGGATTTTTTTTGTGTGAAATGAATTGTAAAAAACAACGTTTATTGAATGGAAATAAAAGTAAAGGGGGGTGAAACCGCCAAGATGGCCGTGATTGGCCCGTCCGACAAAAAGAAACAAAAAAGGACGTTTTTTTACAAAAAAAGCTAAAATTTTGTCCGTCTTTGCGGTATAATAAGGAAGCGGCCACTCGCCGATGTGAGTGTGGCTGGCAACAGCGAAGGTGGTGGACATGTGTTTCAACATACAACGGTGTTGTTAAAAGAGGCGGTCGATGGGCTGAACATCCGTCCAGACGGCATTTACGTCGATTGCACGCTGGGCGGCGGCGGCCATAGTGAGTATTTGCTCTCCCGCTTGTCGGAACGCGGGAGGCTGTTTGCCTTTGACCAAGACGAAGCCGCCATCATGCATGCGCGCGAACGGCTCGCCCGCTACGGCCGGCAAGTGCAGTTTGTGCACCGGAACTTCCGGTTTTTGCAGGAGGAGCTTTCGGCTCTTGGCGTCAAGTCCGTTGACGGCGTCTTGTTTGACTTGGGTGTTTCTTCGCCGCAGCTCGACGAACCCGAGCGCGGCTTCAGCTATCAGCACGATGCGCCGCTTGATATGCGGATGGACCGCACGCAGCGGCTGACGGCGGCGGAGATTGTCAACCGCTGGCCATACGAGGAGCTCGTCCGCATCTTTTTCCGTTACGGCGAAGAGAAGTTTTCCAAGCAAGTGGCGCGCAAAATCGAGGAAGTGCGCCGCACGAGGCCGATCGAAACGACCGGGGAGCTCGTTGAAGTGATCAAGGAGGCGATTCCCGCCCCGGCGCGCCGCAGCGGCGGACACCCGGCCAAACGCATTTTTCAGGCGCTCCGCATCGCGGTCAACGACGAACTTGAGGCGTTTCGCGAGGCGCTCGAGCAGGCGATTGAACTGCTCGCCCCCGGCGGACGGGTGAGCGTCATTACGTTTCATTCACTTGAAGACCGCATTTGCAAAGAAACGTTTAAAAAGGCGAGCGAAAGCCCGCCATTGCCTCCGGGGTTCCCGGTTTTCCCCGACGACTATCGCCCCGTGCTGAAAATCATTACAAAAAAACCGATCGTTCCTTCTGCGGAAGAGCTCGAACGAAATCATCGCGCCCGTTCCGCCAAACTCCGCATTGCCGAAAAGCTGTAGATGACAAAAATAGCGGGGAAACACGAACGATTTTCATGCAAACGCCGCCCATTGCGGCGAAAAACGAATGAATGGAGAAACAGGAGGGGAAAGCTGTGAACGATGCAGCGGTCAAAGTGGCGCGTGAACAACGACATCCGGCGGCAAAGCCAAGCCCAAAGCCGCGGCGGAAGCAGCGCTTTCGCCTGTCGCTGGTTGAAAAGCTGCTGTTTGTGTTGTTTTCCCTGTTTGTCTTCTATGCAGCGGTTCATATCGTCTCGAACCAAGTGCGCATTTACGAACTGAACAAAGGGGTGCAAAAGCTCGAGGCGTCGATTGACGAGCAGAAAAAGGAGAACAATGACTTATATGTCGAGGTGCAACGGCTGAGCGCGTACGAACGCATTTTGCAAAAGGCGAAAGAGCTCGGTTTGTCGCTCAACGAAAACCATGTGAAAGTTGTGCAGGAATGATCGGCGATGGAGGCAAGAAAGCACCGCAACACCCATCAAGGAGCGTTCATTCTGTTTTGCCTGTTCGGCTTCCTCTTTTCTCTGTTGTTCGCCCGCTTTGTGCAGCTTGGATGGACCGGCAAAGCGGATGGCCAAACACTGGCTGTGATCGCACAGCGGCAACATCAACAAACGCGGACGATTGAGGCGAAGCGCGGAACGATTTTCGACCGCAACGGCGCCATTTTGGCTCAAGATGTGCCGTCGTATACCGTTGTGGCCATTTTGGATCCGAAGATGACAATCGATCGGGATCATCCGCGCCATGTGGTTGATCCGAAAAAAACAGCGGAACAACTCGCTCCGTTGCTTGGCATGGACGTCGAGGCGATGGAACGCATTTTGACGAAAAAAGCGAAGCAAGTCGAGTTCGGGTCCTACGGCCGCAACATCAGCTTTGAGCTGAAGCGAAAAATCGAAGCGCTCCATTTGCCAGGCATCGCCTTCATCCGCGACATGAGCCGGTTTTATCCGAACGGCACGTTTGCGTCGCACGTCATCGGCTACGCGCAAAAAAATGCGGAAAACGAAACGGTCGGCAAAATGGGAGTGGAAAAAGAGCTTGACCGGTATTTGCGTGAAGAAGACGGCTATGTGTCGTTTGCCGGCGACGTAAACGGCTTCCGCCTCCCGGGGGGGGAAGAGCGCATTGTTAAGCCGGACAATGGGGCGAACGTCTATTTGACGATTGACGGAAAGATTCAATCATTTTTGGAAGATGCGATGAACGGTGTTGAGAAGCAATACAAGCCGAAAAAAATGATCGCCATTGTCGCCGATCCAAAAACAGGGAAAATTTTGGCGATGGCGACGCGTCCAAGCTTCGACCCAAACAAGCGCGATATTACGAACTTTTTAAATGACGCCATTTCCTATCCGTATGAGCCGGGATCGACGATGAAAGTGTTCACGCTCGCGGCGGCCATCAACGAAGGGGTGTATAACGGCAACGAAACGTATCGCTCCGGTTCCTACAAAGTTGGGCCGAATACGATCCGCGACCATAACGATGTCGGTTGGGGGACGATCACGTTTAATGAGGGGGTGCAGCGCTCCTCAAACGTCGCCTTTTCGATTTTAGTGAAAGAAAAGCTTGGTGAAGATCGGTTTTTGCAATATTTGCATCGTTTCCATTTCGACCGGAAAACGGGCATCGATTTGCCGAACGAAGCGGTCGGGCAAATCCGCTACCGCTATCCGATTGAACGGATTACGACCGGATTCGGCCAAGGGACATCGGTGACGCCGATCCAGCAAATCCAAGCAGCGACGGCGATCGCCAACGACGGGAAAATGATGAAGCCGTATGTCATCGAGAAAGTCGTTGACCCAGACAGCGGCAAAGTCGTGCTTGATCATGAGCCGACCGTGGCCGGCGAGCCGATCACGGCGGAAACAGCGCGCAAAGTGCGCGACATTTTAGAGACGGTCGTCACGTCGGAACACGGCACCGGCCGCCCGTACCAAATCGACGGCTATCGCGTCGCCGGCAAAACGGGAACGGCGCAAATTCCGTCGGCCTCCGGTGGCTATTTGACCGGACGGGAAAACTACATTTTTTCGTTTTTAGGCATGGCGCCGACGGATGATCCGAAGCTTCTCATGTATGTCGCTGTCCAACAGCCGCACCTCGATGTGACCGAAACCGGAGCGGCGCCGGTGTCGCAAATCTTTACAACAGTGATGAAAAGCAGTTTGCAATATTTGCATATTGAGCCGACGGGGGAAAAAGAGACGGAGACGAAGGCGGCGCAAGATCGCGTCCTTGACTCGTTTATCGGCCAGCCGGCGGCTTCGGCGGCAGAGCAGCTGAAGGAAAAAGGGTATGTGCCGGTTGTGATCGGCCGCGGCAACTATGTTGAGCAGCAGCTTCCGCAAGGCGGCGATCACGTTCTTTTGGGCGAACGGGTCGTGTTGAAAACGGATGGGGCGGCAACGATGCCGGATTTGCGCGGCTTCTCGCTGCGCGACGCCATGAAAGTGGCCAACATCCTCGGCTTGCGGCCGAGCACGAAAGGGACCGGCTATGTCGCCAGCCAAAACATTCGTCCGGGAGCGGAGGTGCGCAAAGGCGATTACTTAATTGTTGAATTGGCTCCGCCGCTCCAATGGGAGAAAGCGGCGGCGGAGAAGGAGAAAGAGGCGGCCGAGCGGAAAGAAGCCGAGCCGCACGAATGATGTTTGCCGTTCTATAACGGGGCGTACAAGCATATAGTGGAACGAGCCCACCATGAAGGAGGTTCCGCCATATGCGCGTATCGTACGTTACCGTGCGCAAGCGGTTGACGATCGTGTTTTTGATCGGGATTTTGATCTTTGCTATTATTGATCTCCGTCTCGGCTACGTCCAATTTTGGCTCGGCGATATGTTAGCGGAACGGGCGAAAGGGCTATGGGGCCGGAACATTCCGTTTGAGCCGAAGCGAGGCGAAATTTTGGACCGCAACGGCGTCCCGCTGGCGACGAACATGAGCGCGCCGACGGTGTATGTCATTCCGCGGCAAGTCAAAAATCCAGCAGAGGTGGCGAAAAAGTTGGCTGGGGTGTTGGGCGGTTCGGTCGAATCCATCTATAAGCAAATCACGCAAAAAACGTCGATCGTCCGCCTAAAAGAGGGGCGGAAAATTTCTGATGAAAAGGCGATGAGCGTGCGCGCCCTCGATTTGGATGGGGTGTACATCGCCGAGGATACGAAGCGCTATTACCCGTTTGGCAGCTATTTGTCGCACGTGCTCGGCTTTACCGGCATCGACAATCAAGGGCTCACTGGGCTTGAGCTGTATTACGACAAGGAGCTGAGCGGCGAGCGCGGCTCCGTGCAGTTTTACTCTGATGCGAAAGGGCGGCGCATGCCCGATATGGCCGATGACTATACGCCGCCGACTGACGGCTTGAATTTGGTGTTGACGATCGATTCACGCATTCAGACGATCATTGAGCGCGAACTTGACATCGCGGAGGCGAAATACAATCCGGATGGCATCATCGCCATCGCCATGGACCCAAACACGGGTGAAATTTTGGCGATGGCGAGCCGGCCGACGTTTGACCCAGCAGATTACCGGAGTGTTCCTCCGGAAATTTACAACCGCAACTTGCCGATTTGGAGCACGTACGAACCGGGATCGACGTTTAAAATCATTACGCTGGCCGCGGCGCTTGAGGAACATAAGGTAAATTTGCTGAAAGACCATTTCTTTGACCCGGGCTACGCCAAAGTAGCCGGCGCTACGCTTCGCTGCTGGAAAAAAGGCGGCCACGGCGATCAGACGTTTTTAGAAGTTGTGCAAAACTCGTGCAACCCGGGATTTGTAGAGCTGGGCGAGCGGCTCGGAAAGGAAACATTGTTTCGTTACATTAAGCAATTCGGTTTTGGCGAAAAAACCGGCATCGACTTGCAAGGCGAAGGAACAGGCATTTTGTTTGATTTGAAACGGGTCGGGCCGGTGGAGCTTGCGACGACTGCGTTCGGCCAAGGGGTGTCGGTGACGCCGATCCAGCAAGTCGCTGCCGTGTCGGCGGCAATCAATGGCGGCATTTTGTACACTCCGTACATTGCCAAGCAGTGGGTCGATCCGGAAACAGGCGAGATCGTTCGCCGCAACACGCCAAAGGCAAAACGGCGCGTCATTTCCGAGGAAACGTCGAAACAAGTCCGCTACGCACTTGAGAGCGTTGTCGCTCAAGGAACAGGGAAAAAGGCGTATGTCGAAGGGTACCGCGTCGGTGGAAAAACGGGAACGGCGCAAAAGGCGCAAGGCGGCCGCTATTTGCAAAACAACCATATCGTTTCGTTCATCGGCTTCGCTCCAGCGGATGACCCGAAGCTTGTCGTGTACGTCGCCGTCGACAACCCGAAAGGAACGGTTCAGTTCGGCGGCACAGTCGCTGCGCCGATCGTTGGGAAAATTATGGAAGATAGCTTGCGGATTATGGGCGTGAAGCCTCGCCAAGACCAGCTTGCTAAAGAGCGTGACTGGAATGAGCCGAAAGTCATTGAGGTGCCGAATTTGATCGGATTGACAAAAAATGATTTGCAAGAGCAGCTTTTTGACTTAAAATTAGATGTTAGTGGCGAGGGCGATGTCGTTGTTGAACAATCCCCGAAGCCAGGGGCGAAAGTGAAAGAAGGATCAACGGTCCGCATTTATTTGGCGAAACGAGAAGCGGCGGAAGAACGGTAAGACGAACGTGCAAGGGGCGACCGATGCGATGATCCATCGGGTTGGTTGTGCCCCTTTTTCCGCTGTCTGCATAGCGGAGCAGACGATTTCGAAGCGAAAGGAATGAACGAACATGAAACTGCTGACGCTGCTGTCGCACTTGCCCGGTTTTTGGGTGCACGATGGAGGCAATCCGGACATCGCGGCGCTCGAAATGGACTCGCGCTGCGTTGCTCCCGGTTCTCTCTTTTTTTGCCTTAAAGGGTTTACAGTAGACGGGCACGACTTTGCCGACGAAGCGGTGGCGCGCGGGGCGGCGGCGGTCGTGGCCGAGCGCCCGCTTTCCGTCGACGTTCCGGTCGTTCTCGTGCCGGACAGCCGGCGGGCGATGGCGATTTTAGCGGACGCGTTTTACGGGCAACCGACCCACCGCCTTCATTTAATCGGCGTGACGGGCACAAACGGCAAGACGACGACAACGTCGATCATTGAGCAGATCGCGAGAAAAGTCGGCAAGAAAACAGGGCTCATTGGCACGGTTCACATCAAGGTCGGTGACCGCTCCTATCCGGCGGCCAATACGACGCCGGAGTCGCTCATTTTGCAGCGCACGTTTAAACAGATGGTCGATGAAGGAGTAGAGTTTGTCGCCATGGAAGTGTCGTCGCACGCACTGCACCAAGGTCGGGTGCATGGCTGCGATTACGATGTAGCCGTCTTTACGAACTTAACGCAAGACCATTTGGATTATCACGGAACAATGGAAGAATACCGGAACGCTAAAGGGTTGCTGTTTGCCCAGCTCGGCAACCGCTACGACGAACGGCGGCCGAAATTTGCTGTTCTCAATCATGACGATCCGGTTTCGCAATATTATAAACATATGACGGCCGCGCCGATTGTCACATACGGCATGAAGGAAAAAAGCGATGTGATGGCGGAACAGATCCGCATGACCTCAGGCGGCATGGCATTTCGGCTTTGCACTCCGCATGGGTCGACGGCGGTCGAAACGAAACTTGTCGGCTCGTTTAACGTCTATAACATTCTCGCCGCTGCCGCGGCCTGCCTTGCCTCTGGCTTTTCGCTCGAAACGATCGCCGCAGCGCTTGCGGATGTCGAACCGGTGCCGGGGCGGTTTGAAATGGTCGATGAAGGGCAAAACTTTACCATCATCGTCGATTACGCCCACACGCCGGACAGCTTGGAAAATGCGCTGAAAACGGTGCGTCAGTTTGCCAAACGGAACGTCTATGTCGTCATCGGCTGCGGCGGCGACCGCGACCGGTCGAAACGACCGATCATGGCGCAGGTGGCGGTGCGGTATGCGGATGTCGCCATTTTTACCTCCGATAATCCGCGTTCGGAAGACCCGAAGCAAATTTTGCACGATATGGAAGCCGGTGTGAGCGCTGGGGCGGGAACGTATGTGACGATTCCCGACCGGGAAGAGGCGATCCGCTACGCCATCGGGCAGGCGCAGGAAGGCGATGTTGTGTTGATTGCCGGCAAAGGGCATGAAACGTATCAAATCATCGGCGATGACGCGATCGACTTTGACGATCGCGCCGTCGCCCGGAGAGCGGTGAAGGAGAGAGGATGTCGATGATCGCATACAGGATGGTGCAATCGATTGCGGTGGAGGCGCGAGGCATTGTCGATGAAACGATTCGGTTTCACGCCGTGTTCGTCGATCCGACCCAACAAGTGAAAAAAGGATTGTTTGTCCCGCTCGAGCGCGGAGCGGAAACGTTGAAAACGGCCATTGAACATGGGGCGATCGCTTCGTTTTGGCGCTTGGGCGATCCGCTGCCGCGCTATATTCCGAACCAGTTTCCGCTCTTTTTCGTCCCGTCGCCGCTTGAGGCGGCTGCGGCATTGCTTGAACGGTATTTAGAGCAAGGCGGCGAGAGGGACGCCCAGTTTTTCTTCGCGCTCCCCAAAGATAGTTCCCTTGCTGATGCGGTTGTGCGCCGCCGGCTCGCCGAGTTGCAAAAACGGTGGTTAAGCGCGCAGCCGGCAAAAGGATGTGACGATGCATGCCAGAACAAATAATCGTGGTTGCGATGGCGGTTTCCTTTTTGATCACCGTCATTTTGTCGCCGTTGTTCATCCCGTTTTTGCGGCGGCTGAAATTCGGACAAAGCATCCGCGAGGAAGGGCCGAAGTCGCATCAGAAAAAATCCGGCACGCCGACGATGGGCGGCATTATGATTTTGCTTGCGATCATCGCAACGACTGTATGGGTGACGTCCAAATTCGGCTCCCTTTCGGCAGGAACGTATTTATTGCTGTTTGTCACGATCGGCTACGGGGTGCTCGGCTTTTTGGACGATATGATCAAAGTCGTGATGAAGCGAAATCTCGGCTTGACGAGCCGGCAAAAATTTATCGGCCAGCTCCTTATCGCAGCCATCTTTTTTGCCGTCTACCGCGAAAGCGGCTTTTCGACGGCGTTACATATTCCCGGCGTCGATTGGTCGGTCGACCTCGGCTGGGCGTACGGCGTTCTCTTGTTGTTCATGCTTGTCGGCGGCTCGAACGCTGTCAATTTGACTGACGGGCTTGACGGGCTGCTTGCCGGCACGGCGGCGATCGCCTTTGGCGCTTATGCCGTCTTGGCTTGGAATCAAGGCCAGTACGATGTCGCCGTATTTTGCGTCGCTGTTGTTGGCGCCGTGCTTGGCTTTTTAGTGTTTAACGCCCACCCGGCGAAAGTGTTTATGGGCGATACCGGCTCGCTCGCGCTTGGCGGGGCGATCGCCGCTGTCGCTGTCTTGACGAAGCTTGAGCTGTTGCTTGTTATCATCGGCGGTGTGTTTGTCATCGAGACGCTGTCGGTCATCATTCAAGTGGCTTCGTTCAAAACGACGGGACGGCGTGTGTTCCGCATGAGTCCGCTTCATCATCATTATGAGCTTGTCGGCTGGTCGGAATGGCGGATCGTTGTGACGTTTTGGGCCGTTGGCCTTTTATTTGCGATGCTAGGAATTTATATCGAGGTGTGGATGTAATTGAAACCTACTCGTTTTTATCAACATCGTCGTGTGCTTGTTATTGGATTGGCGAAAAGCGGGGCGGCGGCAGCTCGGCTTCTTGTCGAGTTAGGCGCCGAGGTTGTCGTCAATGACCAAAAGCCGCTTTCGGAAAACATGGAGGCCAAGCAGCTTGAACAGCTCGGCATTCGCGTCGTTTGCGGCGGCCATCCGCTTGAACTGCTTGATGAGCCGTTTGACCTTGTCGTGAAAAACCCGGGCATTCCGTACACGAACCCGATGGTGAAAAAGGCGCTTGAGAGGGGGCTTCCAGTCGTGACCGAAGTGGAGCTAGCTTATCACATTTCCGAAGGACCGTTTATCGGTATCACCGGGTCCAACGGAAAAACGACGACGACAACGCTCATTTACGAAATGTTAAAAGCGGACGGCCAAGATCCGCTGCTTGCCGGCAACATCGGCCTTGTCGCCTGCGAGGTGGCGAGGAAAGCGAAGCCGGGGCAATGGCTTGTCACGGAACTGTCTTCGTTCCAGCTTGCCGGCATCGACGAGTTTCGTCCGGCTATTGCTGTTTTGCTCAATATTTTCGACGCCCACTTGGACTACCACGGAACGAAAGAGGCGTATGCGGCGGCAAAGGCGAACATTTTCCGCAACCAAACGGAGCGCGATTATGCCGTCGTCAATGCCGACGATCCGCTCGTGATGGACATTGCCTCATCGGTTCGATCGCAAAAAGTGCTGTTCTCAGCGAAAAAGCCGCTCGACGCAGGGGTATACGTCCAAGACGGCGCTGTCTATTGGAATGGAGATCCGGTCATAAGAATCGCCGACATCGTTCTTCCTGGCCAGCACAATTTGGAAAACATTTTAGCGGCGGTGGCTACTGCCAAGCTGGCTGGCGCCGGTGATGAGGCGATCCGCCAGGTGCTGGCGACGTTTTCCGGCGTGAAACATCGGCTTCAGTATGTGGCGGAAATTGACGGCCGGCGGTTTTACAACGATTCGAAAGCGACAAACATCTTAGCGACGCAAAAGGCGCTTTCAGCGTTTGCCGACGAGCCGGTCATTTTGTTGGCCGGCGGGCTTGACCGCGGCAATGAGTTTGATGATCTCCTCCCGTATTTGCAACAGGTGAAGGCGGTCGTGCTGTTCGGCCAGACGGCGGATAAAATCGGCCGCATCGCCCAAAAAGCGGGAATAGAAACGATCCGATATGTCGATAATGTGGAAAAAGCAGTCCCGGTTGCTTTCGAGCTATCCGAGCCGGGCGACGTCATTTTGCTCTCTCCAGCATGCGCCAGCTGGGATCAATACAAAACTTTCGAGGAGAGAGGGGACATTTTTATCAACGCCGTGCATAAGTTGAAATAGAGGGAAAGGGACAGCCCTTTCCCTCTAGTTTACGAAAATAGAGGTGTTGGGCATTGCCGCGGAAAAAGTCTGCGCCGGATTTTTTGCTCATTATTTTGACGTTTTCGCTCTTGGCCATCGGACTCATTATGGTGTACAGCGCGAGCGCCATTTGGGCGGAATACAAGTTCAACGATTCCTTTTTCTTCGCCAAGCGCCAACTATTGTTTGCGGGCGTCGGCATCATCGCCATGTTTTTTGTCATGAACATCGATTATTGGACATGGCGCGACTGGTCGAAAGTGCTGCTTGGCGTCTGTTTTGTGCTGCTCGTTCTCGTGCTCATTCCCGGCATCGGCATGGTGCGCAACGGGTCGCGCAGCTGGATCGGCGTCGGGGCGTTTTCGATTCAGCCGTCCGAGTTTATGAAGCTGGCCATGATCGCTTTTTTGGCCAAATATTTATCGGAAAATCAAAAAAAAATTACATTGTTTAAACAAGGATTGTTGCCGGCGCTGGCGCTTGTGTTTGCTGCGTTCGGCATGATTATGCTGCAGCCGGACTTAGGGACGGGCACCGTCATGGTCGGTACGTGCGTGACGATGATTTTTGTCGCCGGCGCCCGCCTCACCCATTTTGCCGGGCTTGGCGTATTGGGGCTCGCTGGGCTTGCTGCCCTGATCCTGTCGGCTCCATATCGAATCAAGCGGATTACATCGTTTTTGAACCCGTGGGAAGACCCGCTTGGAAGCGGATTTCAAATCATCCAGTCGCTGTACGCCATTGGGCCGGGCGGCTTGTTCGGCCTTGGGCTCGGACAGAGCCGACAAAAGTTTTTTTACTTGCCGGAGCCGCAAACCGACTTTATTTTCGCCATTTTGGCCGAAGAGCTCGGCTTTATCGGCGGTTCGCTCGTTCTTTTGCTCTTTGCCCTTCTTCTTTGGCGCGGCGTGCGCATCGCCCTTGGCGCCCCTGACTTGTACGGAAGCTTTTTGGCGCTTGGCATTATTTCGATGATTGCCATTCAAGTGATGATCAATATCGGCGTCGTGACGGGATTGATGCCTGTCACCGGCATCACCCTACCGTTTTTAAGCTACGGCGGATCGTCGCTGACGTTGATGCTTATGGCCATCGGCGTGCTGCTCAACATCAGCAGGCATGCCCGCTATTAGGCAAGCGGCGGATGTCCGCCGTTTTTTCTTGGCGTCTCCCGAACACAGCCCATCGTCGAACGGTGCCGGCAAATGCGATAAAAACAGGCTCTCTCTTGCATTGTATTTGTGATATAATGAAAACAAGTGCAAAAAACAAAGAAGCGGCAGCGGATGCCGTTTGTTTTTATACTGATCGTTTCAGCGCGGGCGTTGAAGAAGAAAGCGGGGAATGCGATGGAAAAAGGGAAAGTCGTCGTCCTAGAGGACCGCGTGCCGAAACTGAAGGAGCGGCGCCGTCAGAAAGCGAACCGACGGCTCATTGCGTACTTGTCCTTCTTTTTTCTGTTTATTTTGTGCGTCCTTTACTTTCAATCGCCGCTCAGCGCGGTAAGGCATGTGGAAGTGAGCGGCAATCGCCATCTCTCAACGGAGCGCATCATCAGCTTAAGCGGCATTACAAAGCGGACAAGCTTTTGGAAAGTGAAGGAACAAAACGTGGAAGCGAAGATCGCTCGCCATCCGGAAATTAAGGAGGCAACAGTGGAAAAACAGCTGCCGAACACGATCGTCATCCGCGTTCGCGAATGGCGGCGGATCGCTTATGTGTATGACCGGCAAACGTTTTTTCCGCTGCTTGAAAACGGGCGGCTGTTAAAGCAGGAAGGGACGAAGACGGCTCCGAGCGATGCGCCGGTGTTAGTCGGCTGGAAAAATGGCGACGCCATTGCCGAAATGACGGGGCAGCTCGCTGAACTGCCGGCGGCGGTGCTGGGCGCCATGTCGGAAATTCACTACAAGCCGACGAGGGAATATGAAGACCGCGTCATCGTCTACATGAATGACGGTTATGAAGTAAGTGCGACAATCCGGCAATTTGCGGACAAGCTGTCGCATTATCCGGCGATTGCCGCCGCGCTTGACCGAAACGTCAAAGGAGTCATTCATTTGGAGGTCGGCAGCTATTTTGTTCCTTACGACCCGCCGAAAAAGGAGGATGGCGATGAAACGCCAAGCCCGTAGCCGCCTTCTTCTGACGTTGATTTGTTTGATCTTCGGCGCCATGCTCGGGTTTTCGTACCAACATGCGGAAAACGAAGCATCCCGCCGCGAATGGAGCGACAGCGAGTGGAAAAAAGAGTACGAATATCGTTCGGCGCTTCTTGCTTTGCAAAAAGAAAACCGGTCGCTCAAGCAGCAGCTTGTCAAAAAGCAGGAGGAGCTGGCCGCATGGGAGAAGAAGCTGGCTGAGGAGCAGGCGAACGAGGCCGGATTGGCAAAAGAAGCGGAACAGCTGCGCATGCAAGTCGGAAAAGCGAGGGTAAAAGGGAAAGGTGTAGCAGTCACCCTTTCCGATTCCTCTTATATCCCCTCTGAAGCGAGCGCTACCGATTATATCGTTCACGAACAGCACGTATGGAAAGTTGTTCACGAGTTGCTCATTTCCGGCGCCGAAGCGGTCGCCATTAATGGGCAGCGCATTTCCCACCGTTCATATATCGTCTGCAACGGCCCTGTCATTGAGGTCGATGGAACGCAGCATGCCGCCCCGTTTGTCATTTCGGCCATTGGCAATCCGGATGTGCTCATGTCCGCTCTCGAACTTCCCGGCGGCATCGTCGACGAACTTGTCGAAGACCATATCGACGTAAAAGTGGAAAAGCAAGGAGCTATCGTATTGGATCCAGTGTTTGCGCCCGAGCCGTAAAACGGGCGGGAAAGGGCGGTGAAGCGCAGTGGAACGGAGAAGTCAATTCTATTTTGCCGGCGTAGCTGCCGTATTTGGCGTGATGCTGGCCGTCGGGCTGCGGACGACGCTGCATCCGGAAGGGCGCGACACGCGCGACATTTGGGAGCTGCGCGCCGATTTGACGAAAGAGCAGAAGCTTGAACAGAGGCTTCTTGAAGAACTGGAAAGTTATGAGGAAACATTGCGCCGCTACCGGCGGCAACACGAGGCAGGCGGCGCGACGGAGCTTGAGGCGACGATCGCGGAGCTGAGGGAAGAAGCCGGGCTGACGGAAGTGAGAGGAAGCGGCCTCGTGTTGACGATCGCTCCGCTTTCAGCGGCCGGCTACGTCGGTCCGGCCGTTGCCACCGTATCACCCGAACTATTGCAACGGTTAGTGAATGAGTTGAACAAATACGGAGCGAAAGAGATCGCCATCGATGGTGAGCGGCTGACGAACCGGACCGCCATTCGCGATGTCAATGGTGCAACGAAAGTCGGGAGCCGCTCCGTGCGGCTGCCTGTCGAAGTGAGGGCAATCGCCGATGATGCGGACAAGCTGTACAGCGGGCTCGCCGTTTCGCCGATTCGCGATGATTTCGCCGTAGAAAACTTGGAGCTGTCATTGTCCAAGCCCCAGCCGTTCGTTGTCATTCCGCCTGCGGCTGAGCAGCCGGATGTGAAATACATGGAGACGGCGAACGCCGGCAAGGAGGAGAAATAGCATGTGGCTCCCGCTTCTTGGTCTGCTTCTTGGATTTGCCATCGGCGTTTTCGCCGGTTGGGAAGTTCCTGACGAATACTCCAATTATTTGTCAATTGCGATTTTGGCCGCCTTTGATACATTAATAGGAGGATGGCGCGCCCATTTGCAGCGGACGTACGACGAAACCGTATTTATAACCGGGTTTTTTTTCAACATTGTTCTGGCCGCAAG
>NZ_BCQG01000059.1 GCF_001544315.1 Geobacillus jurassicus NBRC 107829 | reverse complement strand
CGGTTCCCTATTTTTTCGGCTTGTTTGTTTTTGTCTGTTCTTTGGCATGAAGGGCGATATGCGCACCGCCCCACACGGCGGCGGCTAGAAGAGCGAGTAAAGCAAATCCGTAAAGCATGTGGTTCCCTCCTCATGTATACTAGATGGCAGGATCAACATAATGTATGAAACGCGTTTCAAAGCAAGTCTTTTTTAGGGGAGTGGGGAACATGGCGAATATCCGCGATTTGGCGAAAGAGGCGGGAGTGTCGGTGGCCACTGTATCGAGGGTGTTGAACGGATATCCATATGTGAGCGAGGAAAAACGAAAAGCGGTTTGGGAAGCGGTGGAGAAGTTAAATTACTCGAAAAATATTCAAGCCGTTCACTTGGCGAAAGGAAGGACAACGATTGTCGGGGTCATGCTTCCGTACATTCACCACCCTTATTTTTCGGCTGTAATCGAAGGGATTTCCAAGGAGGCGCTCCGTTATGGCTACCAACTGCTTTTGTTTCAGACGAATTATGACGTGGAGAGGGAGCTCGAGGCGTTAGAGCGGCTGCGGATGAGGCAAATGGATGGGCTGATCGTGTGCTCCCACGAAGTGGACTGGGAGGCGTTTGCGGCTTACCAAGAAGAAGGCCCCATTGTTTTATGTGAACAGGTCGGGGAACAGGATTTTCTCGCTGTCTATATCGACCACTATCAAGCGTTTGTCCAAGCGCTTCGCTACTTGGTAAAAAAAGGACACCGACGCATCGGCTATTGCATTGGAAGAATGACGGGGCCGAACAGCCAAGCGAGGGCGGCGGCGTATCAAGATGTTTTGCGCGAAGCTGGCGTCATTCCTCGACGCCAGTGGATTTTTGAGGGTTGTCTATTTCTCGAAGACGGAAAGCGCGTAATCGAGCAATGGGTCGCTATGGAGGAGCGGCCGAGCGCTTTGCTTGTCACCAGTGACCAAGTGGCGGCCGGCATCGTGCTGCAGGCGGGGCGCATCGGGGTGCGCATTCCGGAGGAACTCGCCATTATCGGGTTTGACAATGATCCGCTTGCTGAGCTGCTTGGCATTACGACCGTCGCTTTGCCCCATTTTGCGCTTGGGGAAAAAGCATTTCGTCTCATTCATCATTGGCTTGAGACGGGAAATGTTCATCGGAAACAGGTAGAGCTGCCTACCCAGCTGATTATACGGACAACTGGGTAAGCTTTACATTTGCTTCAGCTGATACCGGTTCACCGGACGGCCGACGCCGCCGTATTGGACATCAAGCGTCACTTTTCCATTTTTTTCGAGATACTCTAAATAGCGGCGGGCGGTGACGCGGGCGATGCCGACCCCTTCGGCCACTTCCTCGGCGGAAACGGGGGAGCGGTGTTGGCGCAAATAGGTGATCACTTTTTCCAATGTCACCTCGTTCAATCCTTTCGGAAGCTCGGAGGACGGTCCGGCTGGTTGTTCAGTCGCCCGCCTTAGGGCATCGAGTTCCACTTGGGTGAGCGATTCTTTTTCGGCAAGCGACCGGCGGAATGCCCGATAGTTTTCCAACGCTTGTTTGAGCCGTTCAAATTTAAATGGTTTCACGATGTAATCGAAGGCGCCGTTTTGCAAAACGCGGCGCACCGTTTCAATGTCGCTCGCTGCGGTGATGGCGATGATATCGACTTCATGGCCGCGGGCGCGGATTTGTTTTACTGTTTCAAGGCCGTCAAGCTGCGGCATGTAAATGTCAACCATTGCTAAATCGGGATGAAGTTCATCAATGAGGCGGAGCCCTTCTTCACCGTTTCTAGCGAGGCCGATGACGGTGAAGCCATCGACTTGTTCAATCATTTGCCGATTCACTTCTTGCACCATCGGGTCGTCTTCAATGAGCAGCACGCGGTACATGCGTTTTTCCTCCTTCGTCTCGACCTTGGTCTGTGCTGTTACATGTCGAACGTAATCGTAAACACTGTTCCTTTCCCTTCTTCTGATTGAACGTCGATGCGTCCGTTTCCTTTTTCCACAATTTGCTTCACCAAATATAAGCCGATGCCGCGTCCGTTCTCCCCTTTGGTTGAAAAGCCTTCATCAAAAATGCGGTCAATATGCTCGCGAGCGATGCCTTGGCCGTTGTCTTCAACCGAGAGGGAGCAAATGTCTTCATTTTGTTCAAGGCTGACGTAAATTTCTTTTTCCCGGTCGGTTACGCCGCGAAAGGCATCGAAGGCGTTTTCAATTAAATTGCCAAGGAGAACAACGAAATCATGGTGATCGAGATGCGGCGGAAAGCGGTGCAGCCGGCTGTGGCGATCGATTGTCACGCGAATGCCGAGCTCTTTGCCTCGGCGGATTTTGCTCAGGAGCAGCCCTGAAATGCTTTCGTCCTTGATGTTGCGGCTTAAAAACTGCGTCAGTTCTGCTTGTTCCTCTGTAACTTGGAACACGTACTCGAGCGCTTTTTCGATATGGCCGAGCTGAATAAGGCCGGCGATCGTATGAAGCTTGTTCATGTATTCGTGGTTTTGCACGCGCAAGGCGTGGACAAACGCCTTTACGCCCGTCAGTTCTTCGGCCAGCCGTTTCACTTCCGTCCGGTCTTGGAAAATGGCGATGGCGCCGACCGTTTTCCCGTTGACTTTGATCGGGATGCGGTTGCTCCAAATCGTTAGGTTGCCAAGCTGGAGCTCTTTGTTGTAAATCGGCTTGTTTACTTCCAAGATTTCTGGAAGGTGTGTGTCCGGAATGACGGAGCGGATCGACCGGCCGATGACATCCCCTTTGATGCCGAGCATTTGTTTTGCCCGGTCGTTGAAGATGGTAATTTTTTCATCGCTGTCAATGGCAATGACGCCTTCGTGCATGGCGTTAAACGCTTCCGTTCGTTCGATGAGCAGTTTGGCGATCTCATGCGGTTCCAGCTCAAACATTTGCCGCTTGATATGGGAGGCGAGCAGCCATGCTCCAATTCCGCCGACAACGAGCGACAAAACGACCGCTACGGCAGCTTCTTCCTTTAAAGAATCAATGGCTTCAAAAAACGTCGGCAGCCGGTAGGCGGCGATGACGACGCCAATTTGTTCGTGTTCGCTATTCATAATTGGCACGAAGGCGCGAACTACCGTTCCGATTTCTCCACGGGCTTTGGACGTGTACGTATGTTCGGCAAACGCCGGCCCTTCATCAGCGCCGCGGGAGATCGTGCCGATCATCGCAGGAAGCGGGTGGGAGAGACGCACTTTGTTCATATCAAGAACGACGATATAGTCGGCGCTGTGAATGACGCGCACCCGCTCGACGATTGGATTGATGAGCGCCCGACTTTGTTTGTTTCCAACAATATGGCGCCTGACTTCAGGCAACTCGGAGACGGTGCGCGCGGTTAGCAAGGCGCGCTGGCTGAGCTCCTCCTCCTTTGTATGGAAAAAGTCGCTGATGATAAATGCACCACTCAGAAACATAGAAAAGCTGACGATAGTGAAAGTTAAAATCGTAATTTTCCAGCGAATCGGCAGCTGGTTCATGGCGGAACTCCTTTTTGTCAGTCGTGATGGCCGTTGGTCAGCCATATGAAGAGAATGAATCAACGTTTTTTTTTATTATACCAAATCTTCTTGAATGGAAAGAAATGAAAGGTGTAAAATGGCGGTGGGGGAACAAATATTCTGATAGCCTGCGTAAGACGCGGCGTTTGCTGCTCTCAAACCGAATCCGTGTCCGTGAGCTCGAGCCGCTTTTTTGCTTCAAACAGTATACCGTTGGAGTACCGTGTTAGCAATGATGATGGATGAAAGAATGGTGTGAACAATGAGAAAAACGTGGAAAGTATGGACAATTCTTTTGTTTGTCGGCCTCGGTCTGATCGGCTGGGCAGCGAGCCGTTCACTGAACCGTGAACCGCTTATCTATGACGACGAGCAAAAGGGGTTGAAAAAGCAAATCATTATTTATTTCAGCCATGTCGTAGCGGAGAATACGCCGAAAGGGCTGGCGGCGCAAAAATTTGCCGAACTCGTTGAGAAAAAGACAAACGGGCGCGTCAAAGTGGAGGTGTTTCCCAACGGCTCGCTTTATTCAGATGGGGAAGAGCTTGATGCGCTGTTGCGCGGCGACGTGCAAATGATTGCGCCATCATTTTCGAAAGTGACAGAATTGATCCCTGAGTGGCAAGTGCTCGATTTGCCGTTTTTGTTCCGCGATGATGACCATGTGCGTTGCGTGTTTACCGGAAAGGTGGGAGTCGAGCTGCTTCAGATGCTCGAGGCGAAAGGGATCAAAGGGTTGGCGTTTTGGAGCAACGGATTTAAGCAAATGATGGGCACGAACCGGCCGCTGATGGAACCGGATGATTTTCGCGGCTTGCGTTTTCGCATTATGCCGAGCGAAGTGATTGAAAGGCAGTTTCGTTTGCTTGGTGGGGAGCCGATTGCCGTTTCATTTGATCGCGTTTATCAGGAGCTTGAACAGCATAAGTTTGATGGGCAGGAAAATACGATTTCCAATATTTACTCGAAAGGGTTTTACAAATTTCAACCGTATATTACAATCAGCAATCATGGCTATCTCGGATACGTGGTCATGATGAATCAGTCATTTTGGGACAGATTGCCGAAAGACATCCAGCAAAAAATTACGGAAGCGATGGCGGAAGCGACGAATTGGAATTTGCAGCAGTCGAAGGAGCAAAACGAACGGGAGCTCCAGCAGCTTGAGCAGCGGGACGGGGTTCATCTGTACATGTTATCGGAAACGGAAAAAAAGAAATGGGAGCAAAAATTTACGCCGCTGTATGAAGAGTTTGCGCGGCAGTTTGGTTTTAAGCTGTTGAATGAAATTAAAAAATCGTGCGAATGAGGGTGTCCGAAAAATAACGGGACGCCCTTTTCTTATTAACGTATAGACGCGTGAAACTCCTTTGCAAGGAGAGCGTTTCGAGGAAAACGCCCATGCCAATGTTGAGACCAAAAAGACCAAAACGACCATTATCACCATAATATTTTGATTTCACCGATTTTTCTTTATGATGATATTGAAAGCGTTGTCAAGATATCGAAAGGAGTGGGAGAAATGCGGAGAAAGCTGAAAAACTTGACGGTGCAAGTCATCATCGGCATCATTTTAGGGATTATTGTCGGATTTTTATTTCCGGAATTTGGCGCGAAGTTAAAAGTATTGGCGGATGGATTTATTAAGCTCATTAAAATGGTGATCGCCCCGATCATTTTCTTCACAGTCGTGATCGGGATCGGCAATATGGGCGACTTGAAAAAAGTCGGCCGCATCGGCGGCAAAGCGCTCATTTATTTTGAGATTGTGACGACATTTGCGTTGGCGATCGGGATTGTCGTCGTCAACCTTGTGAAACCAGGGGTCGGGTTTAATACGGATGCGGTCAAAGGCGGCGACATTTCGCAATACACGAAGCAGGCGGAAGAAACGAGCCACGGGTTTGTAGATTTCGTGCTAAGCATTATCCCGGATAACGTTGTCGCCGCGATGGCGAGCGGACAATTGCTTCCGGTGCTCTTCTTCGCCGTTTTGTTCGGCTTAGCGGCTGCTGCACTTGGCGAAAAAGCCAAACCGGTGATTTCTCTGTTTGAGAGGTTGGCGGAAATTTTCTTCGGCGTTGTCAACATGGTCATGAAGGTGTCGCCAATCGCTGCATTTGGCGCAATGGCGTACACGATCGGCACATTCGGCCTCGGTTCGCTCGTGTCGCTCGGCAAATTGATGGGTTCTGTTTACATTACGATGGCGCTCTTCATTTTCGTCGTGCTTGGCGGGATTGCCAAGTTTTACGGATTCAACATCTTTAAGTTTCTCGCTTATATTAAAGAGGAATTGTTGCTTGTTTTGGGCACGTCTTCGTCTGAATCAGCGCTGCCGCGGTTGATGGAGCGTCTGGAAAAATACGGGTGCTCAAAATCGGTTGTCGGTCTTGTCGTCCCGACAGGGTATTCGTTTAACCTCGACGGCACATCGATTTACTTGTCGATGGCAGCCATTTTCATCGCCCAAGCGTACGGCATTGATTTAACGATTTGGCAAGAGCTGACGCTGCTCGGAGTGTTAATGCTCACCTCGAAAGGGGCTGCAGGGGTCACCGGTTCTGGGTTTATCACATTGGCGGCCACCTTGGCGGCGTTCCCGATGATCCCGGTCGAAGGGATCGCCTTGTTGCTTGGGGTTGACCGCTTCATGTCGGAAGCGCGGGCGATTACGAACATTATTGGTAACGCTGTTGCAACGGTAGTCGTTTCGAAAATGGAAAACGAGTTTCATCCGAACGAATCTGAAGTGGAGCGCGCCTCGATGAGCGTGGCCAAATAAGCGGCAGGAGCGCTCTGCAAGTCCAATTGACAGCTTTTCCGTTCGCATGTTTCTGACTGCGGAGGGAAAGGTGTCGCACGCTGCAAATTGTTGACATCGCTCTATTCCTTTCTGCCGTTGTCGGCAAACGTGCCGTTTACCAACTGAGGGTGTCCCAAAGGGATCGGGACACCCTTTCTTATTACCGTATATAGGTATAAAACAATCATTAAGAAACAATATGTTGTGCTTTGTTTAAGGGGAATTGCCCTTTTGGGTCAGCCCCTCCTTGAACCGTGAACGCTTTGCGGGCAAATGTCATTTGCCCGCAAAGCGTTCTTGTTCGAGGGAAAAGGCAGAAAAGTTTGTGTTCAGCCGTATGATTCAATGTTTTTAGTAAAATAATGGATAATCAACACTCGTGAGCATATATTTTGCTTTTCTTTCCCTCTTTTCCCATAATGAAACTATAATGAAACTCGAGGAGGAGAGGATATGAACGGTCTGCAAGATTGCGCCGCCTTGCATAACGGGGTGAAAATGCCTTGGGTCGGCCTTGGCGTTTATAAAGTCAAAGAAGGGGAGGAAGTAAGAAGCGCGGTGCGTACTGCGCTTGAGATCGGCTACCGTCATGTCGACACGGCCGCTTTTTACGAAAATGAAGAAGGAGTCGGCCAAGCGATCCGTGAATCCGGCATTCCACGCGAGCAAGTGTTTGTGACGACGAAAGTGTGGAACACCGATCAAGGATATGAGACGACGCTGAAGGCTTTTGACAGAAGTTTAAAAAAGCTCGGTTTTGATTACGTCGACTTGTATTTAGTTCATTGGCCGGTGAAAGGAAAATACAAAGAAACGTATAGAGCGCTTGAAAAGCTGTATAAAGACGGTTATGTGCGCGCGATTGGAGTAAGCAACTTCCACATTCACCATTTGCAAGATGTATTGGCCGATTGTGAAATCAAGCCGATGGTCAACCAAGTCGAGTACCATCCACGCCTGACGCAAAAAGAGCTGCACGCGTTTTGCCAAGAAAACGGCATCCAGCTTGAAGCATGGTCGCCGCTCATGCGCGGGGAAATTTTAAGCGAACCGACGATCGTTGACATCGGGCGCAAGTACGGGAAAACGCCGGCGCAAGTCGTGCTGCGCTGGGATTTGCAGCACGGCGTCGTCACGATCCCGAAGTCGGTGACGCCGGCGCGGATCAAGGAAAACGCTGATATTTTTGATTTCTCGCTGACCGATGAAGAAATGAAACAGATCGACGCGTTGAACTTGAACAAACGGGTCGGCCCTGACCCAGACAATTTCAATTTTTGATGTCTCCATCAGCCAAATAGCGCCTCGATGCAGGCGCTGTTTTTTTGAAACCAAAGCGGGCTGTTTGACGTATGAAATGATGAGCAAGTACAATAAATAATAGTATACACATTTGATGAACATTGAAAAAACGGAGGGTGCTGCGATGCTATTCCATCCGATGGATATTTTCATTTTTATCGCCTTCCTAATATCGCTTTGGGCGCAATGGAAGGTATCGAGCAATTTCAATGTCTGGTCTGAAGTTCCAGCCTCATCGGGGTTGACGGGGGCGGAAGTGGCGCGCATGATTTTAGACCGCCACGGGTTGCACCATGTACCGGTGGAGGTCGTGCCAGGGCGGCTTTCCGACCATTATGATCCGATTTCCCGCACGGTCCGTTTGTCGGAGCCAGTCTTTTATGGGCGTTCGATCGCTTCCATTTCCGTTGCCGCCCACGAGGTCGGCCATGCCGTTCAACACCAGCAAGGCTACGCTGCACTCGTCCTTCGCCACCGGATGTTTCCGGTTGTGAACTTTGCTTCCGGCGTTGCACCGTTTTTGCTTTTGGCGGGCTTTTTGTTCCACCAGTTTTCGTTGCTTGGCCTCGGCATTTTGTTCTTCTCGCTGGCTGTAGCGTTTCAAGTGATTACTTTGCCGGTGGAGTTTAACGCGAGCGCGCGGGCGAAGCGGTTTATGCTGGCTGAAGGGTTGATCGCCCCAAATGAAGCGCGCGGCGTGAACAAAGTGCTTGGCGCGGCGGCGCTGACGTACGTTGCGGCAACGTTGATCGCCGTGTTTGAACTGCTGAAATATGTGCTCATTTTCACCCAAGGGAACAATAATGAGGAATCGTAACGTATTGGGCTGCCTAAGGCGGCCCAGCGGCATCATCGTCTATCAGCTGCAGTGGAAACTTTTGTGTGCAGGAGGTGTAACCTGGGCGCTTCATCCGCGCTCGGAGACGAATTGGATATAGCCAGTTTGCTGTTGGTGGCGTTTCTCATCGCTTGCACCGCCTTTTTTGTCGCCTCTGAATTTGCGATCGTCAAGGTGCGCAGCTCGCGCATCGATCAGCTTGTCAATGAAGGGAATCGACGGGCGGTCGCGGCGAAAAAAGTGATTTCGAATTTGGACGGCTATTTATCGGCGAACCAGCTGGGCATTACGCTCACCTCGCTTGGCCTTGGCTGGCTTGGGGAGCCGACGGTGGCGCGGATGTTGCTGCCGCTGTTTGAACGCCTCCATTTATCGGAATCCGTCTCCCACTTTTTAGCGTTTATCATTTCGTTTTCGCTCATCACCTTTTTGCATGTCGTTGTCGGTGAATTAGCGCCGAAGACGTTTGCCATTCATAAGGCGGAAGCGATTACGCTGTTTACGGCTCAGCCGCTCATCTGGTTTTACAAAGTCATGTATCCGTTCATTTGGACGCTCAACAGCTCTGCGCGGCTTGTGACGCGCCTGTTTGGCCTCAGGCCGGTGGCGGAGCATGAAATCGCCCACTCTGAGGAGGAATTGCGCCTCATTTTATCGGAAAGCTACAAAAGCGGGGAGATCAATCAGTCAGAGTACCGCTATGTCAATAACATTTTCCGGTTTGACGACCGCATAGCGAAAGAAATTATGGTGCCGCGCAAAGAAATTGTGGCGCTTGATATTAACAAAAGCGTCAAAGAAAACTTGGACATCATTCGCGAAGAAAAGTATACGCGCTATCCGGTCATTGACGGCGATAAAGACCATGTGCTTGGACTCATCAACGTCAAAGAGGTGTTTACGGACTTTATTGCTAATCCGTCCAACGAAAAGCAAATGAAAGACTATATCCGCCCGATCATTCAAGTGATTGAATCGATCGCCATTCACGATTTGTTGGTCAAAATGCAAAAAGAACGCATTCATATGGCGATTTTGGTCGATGAGTACGGCGGCACGTCTGGGCTGGTTACAGTCGAGGACATTTTGGAAGAGATCGTTGGCGAAATCCAAGATGAGTTTGACATTGATGAAACGCCGCTGATTCAAAAAATGGACGATCGATTGATCTTGGATGGCAAAGTGTTGATCAGCGAAGTGAATGACTTGCTTGGGCTGGACATTGACGATGATGACGTCGATACGATCGGCGGCTGGATTTTAACGAAGCATTATGATATCAAACCAGGCGAGAGTGTAGAAATCGATGGCTACTTGTTTACGGTGAAGGAAATGGATGGCCATCATGTGAAATCACTGGAAGTGGAAAAAAAAGAGCCGAGCAAAGAGGAAGAGGCGGCAGACGTTGCTGAAGAGGAGGAACTGCGTTTGTAAGGCAGACGGGGGCGTCTGCCTTTTCTCATTTCGGTCGAGAAATCCCCTCCTCCATCGAAGGAAGGCGGAGGAGATCAATTGTAAGTGCACGAAAGATCGATGGGAAAATCGCTCGTTGGCGCGAGACAAATGACCTCTTCGTTTGTAAACGGATGGCGGAACGTTAGCTTAGCGGCATGAAGCGCATGGCGATGAAACACTGGTTTGCCGCCATAAAGCACATCGCCGACGAGCGGATGGCCGAGATGGGCCAAATGGACGCGGATTTGGTGCGTCCGTCCGGTCTCGAGAGAAAGCTCGACAAGCGATGTTGACGGGAATGTTTTGATGACGCGATAGTGTGTCACCGCTTTTGCCCCCGTTTTCGAGACGCGCCGGCGTGTTGGGTGGTGGCGGTCGCGGCCGATTGGGGCGGAAATGGTTCCTGATTTCGGGGATAAACGACCGTGAACAAGAGCGACGTACGTTCGTTTGATGGCACGGTGGGCGAGCATCCGATCGAGCGTCGCACCGGCGAGCGGGTGTTTGGCAAATAAAATCGTTCCCGATGTGTCGCGGTCAAGCCGGTGAATGTGGCGCACTTTTGTTAAAATCGCCTGCGACTGCAAATAGAACGCGACCGCATTGGCCAGCGTGCCGGTTTGCCCCGGTTCGGACGGATGAATGTCGATGCCGGCTTCTTTGTTCAAGACGAGCAGATGGTCGTCCTCCCATAAAATCGAAAGCTCCCGATATTCTGGAACGATGAACGATGGCTCCGGCTCATATGCGTAAAGCTGAAGCCGGTCGCGTTCGTTGAGCACCGTCTGCCAGAGAACCGCCTGGCCGTTTAGTTTGACGCCGTGTTCCATCCGCCAGCGGTGGGCGAGCTTTTTCGAGGCGGCCCATACGTCTTTCAGGAGCTGTTCAATCGTCAAACCGCTCCACCAGCTAGGGATGATGCATTCCAGCCAATCGCCTTTTCTTGTCCACAAAGGTTGTCACACTCCCAATTACTTGTTAGCTGTGGAAACACTTTCTACCCCTATCCTTGCGCGAGATATGGTACACTCATAGTATCGTCTTACTGATGGAGAACGCAAGCATTGCGGCGAGAAAAGGTGGTATGGACGTTGAAAATGATGTATGCGGCGACTCCGGAGCAAGAGCATTACATGCAGTATTTGCTCAACTACTTTTATACCGATGTGTTTCCGTATTACTTCGATGATGAACAAATCCGTCAATTTGAGGAATGGGGCATTCTTTCGCTCGACCACGAACACGTTACATATAATGGGACGATGAAAGAGGCTTTCCAAATCATTTCGGCGTTGCAGTCGCTCATTACCGTCATCGAACACATCGGAGAGCATAGGGATTTGGAACGGTATGAATGGCTGTTTGCTCGCAATCAAAAGATTTTGGCCCGCCATGGCATTGCCTTTCCTTTTCATTCCAGGCAGTTCACTTGCAGGCGGCTTTGGCCGTGCAGCGTGTATGCGCCTGCGGCGAGCCAATGGTTGATGTAAAACAGGGCTGACGCAGGCTGTGTTTTCTTAAACGAAACACAACCATCTTGTTTCGTTTGATGCGCATATACGATCATCAGAAAAGGTGTCCCGATCTTCTTGGGACACCTTCATTTCATTTTATTGGAAAATGAAGAAAACCATTGGCGGAACGCATGTTCATCGTGATACCCCTCAATGCGTTTCAACTCTTTGCCGTTTTCGTAATGGACGATGGTCGGGGTCGCTTCAATATGATATGCATCCCATCCATCTTCGAATTCAAGCAAGTTGAACAGCTTTAAATCGATGCCAAGCTCCTTTGCTAGCGGCACGACGATCGGCGTTGTCCGCTGGCAGTGCGGGCATGTCGGGCTGTAAAAGTAGACGGTGAGCGTCTTTTTCTCGGCCAGCTGTTGCTTCAACTCCGCGGGCAAAATAATGTTGCGGTAGTTCGGGTCGTCAAGTTGTGCGATGGTGGCCGGATGCAGCTTGTTTTTATGGTAAGGGTTTCCTTTGGCTGCTTCGTTTTGTTCATACGAGGTAACAAAAGCGATGGCGGCAAATAGCGCGATGATGATGCCGCCAAATGCGAGCAGTTTTTTCAACGTTCGCTCCCCTTTCTTTGTTGGCGCATGATGGTCCAACTTAGCAAAATAATGATAATAAAGGCGGTTAGCGCCAAAAATGGAATGGTGATAAACCCAAGCCAGTTGATATATTGTCCTGTGCATGGAATGCGGCCGCAGCTGATGGCATACTCCTGAAACAGTGGGATTTTTTGCAGCCCATAATGATACAGCGAAATGAGCCCGCCGATCAATGACAGAGCGAAGCTGTAACGCGCCGCCGCCGCGTCTTTGCGCGCGACGGCCATTCCTAAAATCACGACTTGCGGATACATAAAAATACGTTGAAACCAGCACAGGTCGCACGGAATGTACCCAAGCACCTCGGAAAAATAAAGGCTTCCGAGCGTGGCGATAAGCGCTGTCGCCCATGCGGCCAAAAGCAAGTTCTCCGCACGTTTTTCTCGTTCCATGTTCTCTCCTTCTTCCCATCACGTTCCTGATCTTGCCTCGGTTAGCTCCATTATAAGGGATGGAAAACGGCGCGTCCATTCATAATCGGCAAAGAGGAGGAAAGGAAACAACATTTTCTATCTATATCAGGCGGCAAACGAGCCATACTAATCGGTGAAAGGGGAGGATCACATTGACGAACAACAGCGGAAACAAAGTGCAAGACATTATGACGAAAAACGTCGCAACAATTTCGCCGAACCAAACGGTGCAAGAAGCAGCGCAAATCATGAGCCAAAAAAATATTGGCGCGCTTCCGGTTGTGGAAAATGGCCAAGTCAAAGGGATGATCACGGACCGTGACATTACGTTGCGCGTCTCATCCAAAGGAAAAGACCCGTCAACAGTCAAGGTGGCGGAAGTCATGACAAATCAAGTCGTCACCGGTACGCCGAATATGAGCGTACAGGAAGCCGCGAATGTCATGGCTCAACATCAAGTCCGCCGCTTGCCGATCGTGGAAAACAACCAGCTTCAAGGCATCGTTGCGCTAGGTGATATTGCGACGAACAGCGCATCAAACGAAGCGGCTGAACAGGCGTTGACGAACATTTCCGAGCCGTCACAGCCGCAAGGGTAATGGGAGAAAAAGGATGTCCACATTTTCCAGGACATCCTTTTTCTTTTGGCAGGTATATTGTATGATGGGAGCGAATACATAAACAGGGAAGATGAAAAGCAAGGGGGAACAGCGATGGAATGGAGACGAAAATATGAACAATGGCTGCGTGAGCCGCAACTTGATCCGGAATTGAAGCGGCTGTTGGAACAACGCTGCGATGATGAACGTTGGTTGGAGGATTGCTTTTACAAAAATCTCGAATTCGGCACCGGCGGCATGCGCGGCGAGATCGGCCCGGGGACGAACCGAATGAATATTTATACGGTGCGAAAAGCATCGGAAGGATTGGCGCGATACATACAATCGTTTGGCGATGAGGCGAAGCGGCGCGGGGTCGTCATTGCCTATGACTCCCGGCATAAGTCGCCGGAATTCGCGATGGAGGCGGCGAAAACATTGGCTACGAACGGCATTCAAACATACGTGTTTGATGAATTGCGTCCAACGCCCGAGCTGTCGTTTGCTGTTCGCCATTTGCGGGCGTTTGCCGGCATTGTCATTACCGCCAGCCATAATCCGCCCGAATATAACGGCTATAAAGTGTACGGAGAGGACGGGGGACAGCTGCCGCCTGCTGTCGCCGACCAAGTGATCCGCTATGTCAATGAAGTCGAAAATGAGCTCGCCATTCATGTGGAAGATGAGAAAACGTTAAGAGAAAAAGGCCTTATTCGCATCATCGGAAGCGAAGTCGATGATGCTTATATCCATGCTGTCAAAACGATTTCAATCCATCCGGAGCTCGCTCGGGAAACGGCGATCAACATCGTGTTTACGCCGCTCCACGGCACGTCGAATAAACTGGTGCGCCGCGTGCTCGCTGAACTCGGCTACCAAAATGTCTTTGTCGTCAAAGAGCAGGAGCTGCCGGATCCGAATTTCTCGACGGTCGCTTCACCCAATCCGGAAGAAGACGCGGCTTTCGCCATGGCGATGGAGTTGGGCAAGCAAGTGAACGCCGATTTGCTGATCGCCACTGACCCGGACGCCGACCGGCTCGGTGTGGCGGTCAAAAATGACAAGGGAGACTATGTCGTGCTGACTGGCAATCAAACGGGCGGCTTGTTGCTCCACTATTTGCTATCGCAACGAAAAGCCCAAGGCACTCTGCCGGAAAATGGTGTTGTCTTAAAAACGATCGTGACGTCTGAATTTGGTCGGGCGATCGCCCAATCGTTTGGTCTTGAGACGGTCGATACGTTGACCGGTTTCAAATTCATCGGCGAAAAAATAAAGGAATACGAACAAACAGGGCAATATGCGTTCCAGTTTGGGTATGAGGAAAGCTATGGGTATTTGATCGGCGATTTTGTCCGCGACAAAGATGCCGTGCAGGCGGCTGTCCTCGCGGCAGAAGTGTGCGCGTTTTACAAAAAGCAAGGGCTGTCGCTGTATGAAGCGCTCTTGCAATTGTTTGATCAGTACGGCTATTACCGTGAAGGGCAGCGGTCACTGACACTAAAAGGCAAGGAAGGGGCGGAGACGATTGCCTCAATTTTAGCGTCGTTCCGCCAACAGCCGCCGGTGGAGGCCGCGGGGAAAAAGGTGACGGTGATTGAGGATTACAAGACGAAAGAGCGGACGAACACGTTGACCGGCGAAAAAACGGCCATTGATTTACCGACATCCAATGTGCTCAAGTACATCTTGGAAGATGGCTCGTGGTTTTGTCTGCGTCCATCAGGGACGGAGCCGAAAATGAAGGCGTATTTCGGCGTCAAAGGAACTTCGCTAGAGGACAGTGAAGAGAGGCTGGCGCGCTTAACGGACGCGGTGATGCAGCGCGTCCAGGACGTACTCAGCGCCGTTTCACCTTCTTATGCGCAATGATCAGCGCAATTCTTGGGGAATTGGCGATGCCAATTCCCCATTCGATTTACGAATAAAACTGGGCGTATTGTTCGACTCCCGTTTTTTGTTCGCTCACTTCAAGCGCATGGTCGATGTAGCGCAACAGGGCATGCAACCGTTCCTGGATGACGGAGTAGTCATGTTCAAAATTATAAGCGTGGAGAAATTTTTCAATTTTTTTCGACAGAATATCATCAGGTGTACGCACCATTAAAATAAGCAAATTGTCCCATTCGGAGCGATGCGTGTAATAGAGCGCCTTATCATAGTCGACGGTGTTCAAGCGGCATGCCTCCTTTATCAAGAAGGAGTCATTGTTAGTGTATGACAGCGGGGCGTTTTGTTGCCCTGTAAATGTTGCGACGGAAGGTAAAATATAAATTATAACCGAAATGAAAACGAAAAAGGAAAAATAAATGTTGCAATTTTGTGACAAGAATAGTATCCTCTAAGTAAGGGGATGATGAGAATGAACAAACGGCACGAAGGGCAAGAAATTACCAATATGTGCAAATGGATGGCGTCAGTGGGATTGATTGTCGGAGTTGCACTGTTTTTGCTTAGTTTTATCGCAAGCGCTTACAACAAAGACTATTTCTTGACGATCATCAGTCTCGGCATTATCGGGGCCTCGATGTTTATGTTCGGATTCGGCCTGTTTATGGGATTGCTGACGGAAACGTATCATCGCGCCCCGCGCGAGAACGTATAGCGCGCATAGAGAATGAAAAACACCGGAGATTATCCCGGTGTTTTTCGCTTTTGCTGAATGTACCAATAGAAGATGGCGAAAGCGAGAACGACCAGAAAGACAGGAAATAAGAATGGACGGTAGGCGTGCATATACTGCTTGACGGCGATCCAGCGGCTTTCAAAATAGGCGCCGATCGTTAAAAACACAGCGACCCATACGATCGCTCCGCTGTAGGCGAACAAGGCAAACTTCCTCCAGCTGTAGGCGTTCATGCCGGCCCAAAAGGCGGCGAGATGCCGAACGCCGGGGATGAAATAGCAAATAAACAACACCGCCGGGCCGAGTTTCGCAAAAAGCGCTTTCGTTTGCTCGAGCCGTTTCTCCGTAAGATGGAGCCTAGGGCCGAATTTATGCAAAAACGGCAGCCCGAGCGTAATCCCAAGAATATAGCTGAGCGAGATGCCAATGATTGCTCCAAGCCAGCAGGAAAGAAAGGTGAGCGGATACGAAAACGCTCCGGTTGAAACGCGGTAACCGGCATATGTCAACAGCAGCTCGTCAGGGATCGGCAGCCCGACGATGCCGAGCATCAGCGCGACCATAATGCCGATGTAGCCGAAGTGTTCGATAAGATATTGCAAATAGTGCTGCAAATGACCACCACGCTTTGCCGCGATGTTTTGTACCATCATTATAAATCACAGGACAAGAAAGGTAAACGACTTTTGAGCGATGGACAACCCCAAGCCCTGTTCCGCCTGTTTTCCCCTTCTTACGTCAAATGATATTGGCAAGGTATCAAAGATCGATTTAGCTAACCAAGTAAAGTCCGAATTTTAACATGTCAGCCGAGAAGCCCCAGATTCGAAACAACAAGCAGGCGGGAGAGGTTCGTCGGCATCTTGGCGATTCCGAACGTATCAAAATCCCTTTTTCCTCATACATTGTGATAAGAGGAAAAAGGGGGGAGATGGATGCGACAGGACGAGCTGAAAGAGCTGGAACGGGCCATTGCGGAAATTACCGAAATTGCGGAAGGATTTGGCCTTGATTTTTATCCGATGCGTTATGAAATTTGTCCGGCCGATATTATTTATACGTTTGGCGCCTACGGGATGCCGACGAGATTTTCCCACTGGAGCTTTGGCAAGCAGTTTTACAAAATGAAGCTGCATTATGATTTAGGATTAAGCAAAATTTACGAGCTCGTCATCAATTCGGACCCTTGCTACGCGTTTTTGCTCGATACGAATACGCTCATCCAAAATAAGCTGATCGTCGCTCACGTGTTGGCGCACAGCGACTTTTTCAAAAACAACGTCCGCTTCAGCAACACGAAGCGCGATATGGTCGAAAGCATGGCGGCGACAGCCGAGCGGATTAAACGTTATGAACATCAGTACGGAAAGCTGGAAGTGGAAAAGTTTTTGGACGCTGTCTTGGCCATTCAGGAACATATTGATCCGTCGCTGCTTCGGCCGAAGCTGTCATGGACGTGGGAAGATACGGAAGTGTACGAAGAGGAAGAGCCTGCGAAAACATCGACGCCCTACGACGATTTATGGTCGCTTGAGGAGCGGAACAAGCCGAAAGCGCCGCTGCGAAAAAAACGGCGCAAGTTTCCGCCGCAGCCAGAAAAAGATGTGCTATTGTTCATTGAAGAATACAGCCGCGAGCTTGAGGACTGGCAGCGCGACATTTTAACGATGATGCGTGAAGAAATGCTCTATTTTTGGCCGCAGCTGGAGACGAAAATCATGAACGAAGGCTGGGCTTCGTTTTGCAAAGGAGCTTAAATATGTAAATGAGAAATCACTTGTATACGAAAGTGATTTTTTTATTTTCTTGATGTTAAAATGTTTAAATATTGCACATTTGATTAATGGTTTGCTGCATGGTTCGATAATGTTTAGTGATCATGCTAAAATAACATTTGTAATACATTTTGTCCTGGTGAACCATAAATTTCTTTGACAAATGGAAAATTGTATAATTTGTTGAATGTTAAAAGGATTGTTTCTTTTCGTTGTCAAATAATTGTAGTAAATATTAGAAATTTAAAGGAGATATATGGCGGAATGGACGCGAAGGATTTGTTGCGTATTATAGAAGATGGAGAAAATGCCGAATTGGAATGTAAAGCAGCCAAAGGCGGTCTACCGAAAGATGTTTGGGAAACGTATTCTGCTTTTGCAAATACAAATGGCGGTATTATTTTGCTTGGGGTTGAGCAAAAAGGACAAGAGTTTTTCCCAGTCGATGTTGATGCAAAAAAGTTAGTCAAAGACTTTTGGGATGGAATTAATAATCCCCAAAGGATTAGTAAAAATATCTTAGTGGATCGAAATGTAGAAATTATTGAAGTTGATGGGAAAGAAATCGTGAAAATTTATGTTCCAAGAGCTTCACGTGAGGACAAGCCAATTTATATTGGTCATAATCCTTTTACAGGTACATATCGCCGCAATTATGAAGGAGACTATAAATGTACAAAAGAAGAAGTACAGCGAATGATAGCGGATCAATCTCCAATTCCTCAAGACAGCAAAGTTCTTCCCAATTACGGTTTAAATGATTTGAATATGGAATCGGTGAGAAGTTATCGAAATCGCTTTTCTTCTTTGAAACCAGATCATCCTTGGAATGGTTTAGAACTGAAGGACTTTTTATATAAAATTGGAGCTTTGGGAAGGCTACGCGAAACCAACGAGGAAGGGCTAACATTAGCCGGGTTGCTCATGTTTGGGGAAGAGCGCAGCATTACAGAGTATTTACCGCAGTATTTCTTAGAATATCGGGAAAAGAGTTCGGATGTGCCGGGGGAGAGATGGACAGATCGGATTATTTCTTCCGACGGCACTTGGTCGGGGAATTTGTATGATTTTTATTTTAAAGTCATCCGTAGACTAACGGATGATTTAAACATTCCTTTTCAAATGGAGGGGCTTTTTCGCAAGGATGATACAAGGGTGCACGCTGCTCTTCGTGAGGCTTTAGTCAATACGTTGGCTCATGCCGATTACTACGGGCAACGCGGAATTGTTATCGAAAAGGAAAAGATGTTATTTCGATTTTCCAACCCGGGTGTTCTTCGGATTCCTTTGCAACAAGCACTGAAAGGTGGAATAAGTGATCCGAGAAATCCAACGATTTTTAAAATGTTTATGTTAATCGGACTTGGTGAACGGGCAGGGTCGGGGATTGAGAATATTCATTTGGCGTGGAAAGAACAACATTGGACTGCCCCAGAATTAATTGAAGAATTTCAGCCGGATCGCACGATTCTTACGTTGCGAACAACTTCATTATTACCGCAGGAAAGCGTCGATTTTCTAAAAGCAGTTCTTGGGAAACATTATAAGTTTTTAACCAATGATGAAGTATTAATTTTAGTGACGGCACATCAAGAAAATTATGTGACCAATACGAGATTGCAAAGCCTGACAGATAAAAAGAGTGATGAAATAAGCAAATTATTATCCGGACTGGTGGAAAAAGGATATTTAGAACCAAATGGACAAGGAAGAGGTACAAAATATACGCTAACGGAAATGTTTCATCAAAAGTCTATAGGGAACTCCAGATATAATCGGATAAGCTCCGGACCTAATGTTAATAACTCCGGACCTAACGCTGCTAACTCCGGACCTAACGAAAACGAACAAACAAAAGATCATGAAAAAGTGCTATTGGATATTTCTGAATTAGCAAGGAAGAAAAAGAGATTAAATCCTTCCGAAATGGATGAGATCATTTTAAATCTTTGTGCAATTAAGCCGTTAACGCTCAAAGAATTAAGTCAATTACTGAATAGGCAGATGGATCCTCTTCGCAAAAAGTACATTTCACGATTGCTTAAGGAAGGGAAATTAGAACCGCTATATCCAGAGCAAATAAACCATCCGAAACAAGCATATATGACACGATCTCTTTTTACAAACCAGCATTAGGATATTGGATTCCTAATGCTGGTTTATTGTTATTAGACAAATTTCCCTTCTCATATAGTTTTACAAAATATGATGGGGAGGGGTACGAATGAAGCTTGATGGGATTTGGATGGAATCCATTGAATTAGATAAAATTGTCCCCATATACGTTGAAAATGTTTCAAAAAGAGCAGTAGAGAAAATGGTCAAAATATTAGAGGGAGGGGATCAGTTAAGCAGCCATGTTATTGTTGAAAAGGATCGAACGGAAGATAAATATTGGTTAGTTGCGGGGTACCCAGAATACTTAGCATATAAAAAAATGAATGAAATGCATAAAAGGTGCCCAAAAATATTTTGCGTTATTCAGCGATATTCGAATGAAACGGAACAACGAATTAAGTTGCTAAGGAGGATGTTCCATCATCAAACAACAAAGTGGTTAGACAAACATATGTTGATTGATCAAATGGTTAATAGCGGAGTAAAGGTTGTCACGATAGCCCGAAAGCTGGGAGTTACTCAAGCTGAGATTGAAAATTATTTTGTCCATCCGGATATTCCTTTTGACATAATCAAAAAAGCCCGGGAAAATGAAGGAAGTTTGATAAACATAGAAAAAATTCGCAAATTGCCAATCCATTCAATGCTTAAACACAAGTTATATCAGCAAGCAGTATTACCAAAAAGTCACCCTGACCGATTGGTGATGTATAAAAGTTTGTGTAAAACATTTTGCTAGAACAAAAGAAAAAAGGTAGGGTATTCTCTGATTGGACCAAAAATCTTAGAGAAAGGAGAACCCTACCTATGTCTAAAAGAAGTATACCGAATGTCGACTGGGCAAATCAACTGGAAAGTGTTATTCG
>NZ_BCQG01000058.1 GCF_001544315.1 Geobacillus jurassicus NBRC 107829 | reverse complement strand
GTGAATATTGATAGACAAGGAGGTGAATCGCATGTTGATGGTACAACAAGCTGTATTTACAGTTGAGAGCTTAATCGGCAAAGTTCAACAACAAAAACAGCTCATTCATCAACTCATTCAAGAAAATGAACATTTGCGTCACGAAAACAAACAACTACGCAAAGAAAATGAACAACTGAAGTACCGTGTTCAAGAGCTGGAAGCACGCACGAAAAAAAACAGCTCCAATAGCCATTTGCCCCCATCTTCTGACCGTTTTGAGAAAAAGCGTTCCTCCCGCGAGCCGTCTGGCAAAAAGCCTGGTGGGCAAGAGGGACATGAGGGGAAGACGCTCCGTCAAGTGGAACATCCACATCATCGTGTCGTCCACCGTGTGCATACGTGTCAAGGATGTGGAGCTTCTTTGCGTGAAGTCAAACCGTTCAAAGTCGATATCCGTCAAGTGTTTGATGTCCCTCCTGTGGCGATCGAGGTGACACAACATGAACGTGAAGTGAAATCGTGTCCACATTGTCGATGCGTGCAACAAGCCGAATTCCCATCCCATGTCACGAATCATGTGCAATACGGTCCACGGCTCACGGCGCTCGTTGTTTATTTACATCATATCCAATTGATCCCGTACAAGCGTTTAAGTGATACAATCGAAGCGTTATATCAACACTCGATTAGTACGGGAACCCTTGCCAATATGGTGAAACGAGGACGCGAAGCGCTGGAATCAAATATGGACATCATCGAAGACGCCTTACTTGAATCCAACATCCTGCATGTCGATGAAACGAGTTTGCGCATCAATGGGAAACTCGCATGGGTGCATGTCGCGTGTACATCGAGATATACATACTTGGCTCCTCACGCTTCTCGTGGAAAAAAAGCGACCGATGATATCGGGATTCTTCCCCGATATGAAGGGACGATGATGCACGATGCGTTCGGTACGTATCCGAAATACACACATGCCACCCATGCCCTTTGTCATGCCCACCATTTGCGTGAGTTAAAAGGATTCATCGAACAGGGGCATACGTGGGCGATGCGCATGACCACGTTTCTGTTAGCCGCCAAGCAAGCCGTCGAAGCCCATCACGGTGCACTTTCCGAAGAAGAAGCGAGACGGTGGGAACGAGTGTATGATCGCATCCTAGAAAGAGCACAACACCGATTGGAAGCGAAGACGCCTCTTCCGAAAAAAGCACTCGCTTTTGTTCGACGCCTTCAAAAACGAAAGGAAGAAGCGCTGCGTTTCTTACGTGAAGTACATGTTCCCTTTGATAACAACCAAGCCGAACGCGATCTTCGCATGGTCAAAGTCAAAGAGAACATTTCGGGTACGTTTCGCGAAGAAACATTCGCGCAGTCGTTTTGCATCGCAAGAAGCATCGTTTCCACACTGACGAAACACGAAAAAAACGTGTGGGATTCGTTATGTCTTCTGTTGGCAGGCGAAACGATCGATCGAGTTCTTTCCGCTACCTAGGGCATTTTCTATGACCGAAATGCCCTATTTGTGCTGGGCTTTTTTATACACTAGCACTGGGGTGAATAGTTACTTCGGCGGCGGGGACATTTACGATGAAAGGGAACAACAAGGTGAGTTTTTCGCTGTCCGCTTATAAAAAAGGATTGATGATCACAGCCTATGTGAAAGACAATAAAGGGTATGTGGTTCGCACGATTGTGAAAAATAAAGCTTGGGGGAGCAATCAAATTTCCATCTCTTGGGACGGGAAACGAGATAACGGAGTGTTTGTTGAGGACGGAATGTATACGGTGGCTGTCCAAGTGTCCAATGGACGCGAATCGATCACAAAAACAAAGCAAATCAAAGTGATCGACAACGTTATTCCATCCATTGAGTTGTCGGCATCGACGGTTTCTTTCTCCCCGAAGGCAAAGGGAAAGGTGTCCATCCCGTTTACGCTCAACAAGAAAGCGAAAGTGACGGCTCAGCTGTATGATTCGAAAAACAAACTAGTCAAAACGATTTTAAACAATCAATGGTTTTCTGGAGGTAAGTCCACACTTGTGTGGGATGGGAAAAACGCGAGCGGGAAACTCATGCCAGATGGAACGTATTGGCTGAAAGTATCGGCTGTCGATAATCAAAAGCGGAAATCTTCTGTTCGCAGCCAATCCGTTGTGATCGATACAAAAGTGCTGTTCGGCGGTGTGTCGCTTGGTCAAACATTGTTTAAAATGGACGGAACGGCGAAAGCCAACTTCAAGATGAATGTCAAAGAGCCAATTTTCGTATCTGCTTATGTGAAAACAGATAAAGGCGTAGTGAGCAGACAGCTTTTACGCAACCAAAAATATAGCAACGGCTCTTATACGATCAATTGGGATGGGAAAGATAACAAGAACCTGTTTGTCAATGAAGGAAGCTATTATTACACGGTCGAAATTGCCGATCCGTGCGGCAATAAAATGATCGTGAATACAGGTGCGTTCAAGCTTGAAGATTGGAGAAAACCCACTATTCAGGCACCGAACGATTTGTATTATATCCAACAAGAAGTCTTGAATATTCCTTATGTTTTATCGAAAGCGGGCAAGGTGACAATTGGCGTTTATCAAGGATCAACTCTTGTGCGTACGATTCTTTCTGAATCACAGCAAGGACCGGGAAGCAAGACGGCAACATGGGATGGAAAAGATGAAACAGGCAACTACTTAGCGGACGGACAGTACGAGATTCAAATGACAGTGGTAGACGCTCATGGGCAACAGGCTTCCGCAACAAGCCGTCTATATGTTGATTTGACAAATATCGAGGCACCGTCAGTGGTCTGGTTCTATAAAGATGACGGAAGTGAAATACACTTTCGGTTATCAGCCCCAGCTGCTGTGACAGCAGAAATTTTGGATGAGTATGGAGAGAAAGTGCGAACCATATGGAGCGATCAGCAGCTGAATGGAGGGCTTCAGACGCTGAGGTGGGATGGACTCAATGACAATGGAGAGAATGTATTCTTCGATGATGGGAGTGTATATACGTTCCGCATTACAGCCCGGTTTGCGAGCGGTGCCACGGAAACGGCTCAAGGGGAAATTAATAACGATGCCGATCCGTCATGGTTGGTGTCGCACATGTATTCATTTGCTACGGATGTCTATGATAACCGAACGGCATTAAATCTGTCGATTCAAGTAAGGGAAGCAGCGACAATGACATTGTACGTATACAATGCATATGACGGTACGTATGTCGATCAAAAAACATATTCGTTGAAGGCAAACACCGAAAATAAAATTGCTTATACTAAGAAAGACAAGTACGAAGATTATTTGTATTTGCTCGAATACAAAGACCGTTTGGGCAATGTCTACTATTACGCCATCGATGAAACAGAGGAAGGCTATTATATTGCACCAAACCGTTTGCAACGGGAGACTGATCCAAAACGCTTGTAAAACACAGAAATATCCCAAGGCTGGCAAGGACGCGAGGAGCAAACACCAGCCATGAAATCCTTTCTAACGGCACTTTTTCGTTAGAAAGGATTTTTTATTGACAAGGATTTTGATGATTGGTGTCGAAAAACATATATGTGCCTGTTTGGATCATTTTCCCTCCGTTGGATGATTGGTGAAAAAACGAGAAAATGCTTGAATTTTGCTGTATATGATCCGATAAGAAATATAGAAAAGTGAAAAACAGTCTATTTTTGACGTTTCATGTCAAATAAAAAAAGGGCGGGTGAGGAGAAGCCGATGAAAAAGATGAAGAAAGCGATTGTCCTATCGACCGGTCTTTTATTGGCATCAACCAGCTTTTCCGTCATTCCTTGGAATACGCCAGTGGTTGAAGCGGCGAGCAGTTTGAAAATCCCCAGAACCGTCTATCAAACAACAGCGAATTTGAATATAAGGGCAGGGGCGGGGACGAAGTATAAAACGGTCATCACTGTTCCAAAAGGGAAAACGGTTATTGCCACCGAGAAATTAGGAGATTGGTATAAAGTTTCCTATACATATAGTATAAAAGGCAAAGGGCACACAAAAATCGGCTGGGTGAGCGGCCGCTATTTAAAAAAGGTGTCATCGAATCCTTCTGCCGGAGCAACCGCTAGGCCGACTGCTATTCCAAAAACAACTTACCAAACAATCGCAAATGTCAATATAAGAACAGGAGCGGGAACGAAGTATAAAACGATTATGACCGTTCCGAAAGGAAAAACGGTGACGGCAACAGAAAAGCTCGGCAACTGGTATAAAGTGTCGTACCAGTATGATTGGAAAGGAAAGCGATACGTCAAAACAGGCTGGATAAGTGGCAGCTATTTGCGTGAATACGATCAATATAAGAACACAAGTGCTGCGTATTACTTCACGAAAACGACCACTTCGCTTTATGGTGTTCCGAAGCGGCAGGGAAGTACAGTTAAAGTGGCAAGCGGCAATGGACTGTATTCAACGCGAATGGTGATCAACAGCATCGGCCAAATATGGTATGAAGTGTTGTTTAAAGGAAGAAAACTATATGTTTTAGCTGACGATGTTACAAAGATCATGCCGCAACGGTTTAGCGAAACGAAGTATGAGGCAATAAAAGACGTGGGGCTATATGCGGCGCCAGGAAGTGCACACGATCGGTTGGCTACGATCCCTAAAGGAACAGTAATCACATCCGCGCTTCGCATCGGCGATTGGTATGAGGTGGTTTATAAGGAGAAAAAGGGATATATCTATATGTCTGGGGTCACAAAGTATGTTCCGGCTCCGTCAAACAGCCCGTCCAATCCAGCTCCAGAACAGCCAAGCCCTCCTCCGTCGACTTCAGTGACGGAGCAAGAAATGCTTGGGCGGACGTTTGCTGTGCGAGTGAACTTAAACGTTCGAAAGCTGCCGGATACGAACGCAGACATTCTTACGATCATTCCCAAAGGAACAATTATTGTTCCGACTCACAAAACGTCTAATAATTGGTATAAGTTGCAGTATAAAGGCCGGATAGGATATGTTTCCGGTGCTTCTGATTATGTGACCGAGGTGAAAACGGGAGCGCCGCTGGATGGCAGCCGCAATGGCTATCAGTTTCTTGACTTGCGTACAGAAGCACCAATAAAGGCCGAACAAATCAACGCTTATATCGCCAAAAATGCTGGCAATCGGCCTAGTGTATTAATTGGAAAAGGCCAAGCGTTTATTGATGCTGGAAAAAAGTATGGGGTCAATGCCTTGTATTTGGCGGCTCACGCTATTCATGAGAGTGCATTTGGTACATCGCGATTAGCGCTGACGAAATATAATTTATTTGGCTACGGTGCTTATGATGACGCTCCTTTTGTCGCTGCGTACCGCTTCCCATCAATTGAGGCGTGCATTGATTATATCGCGCGGACGATCAAGGCGACGTATTTGAATCCCAACTATCCATTGTTTAAAGGAGCTTATCTCGGCTTTCGGACGAATACGTTGGCCGGGGTGCGCGTGGATGAAAGCAGTGAAGGCATGAATTTTTACTATGCGAGCGACCCGTATTGGGGACAAATCATTGCCCGCCATATGGCTAATATGCTCGCGTATGATCCGGATGATTATGCATCAGCACGCATTAATGAAACTGTCCCTTCCCGTCCGCCAATTCCCCAAGGAGGGGATATATTTCCAAGCGGAATTGTTGCTGTTGCCAACAGCGAGTTTTCGCTTTACGGCGAAAAAGGCGGTGAAGTGGTCGCAAAAATATCCAAAGGATCTACGTTTATGCTGCTTGAGAAAACAAACGATTATTGGATTCGTCTGCAATATAATGGCCGCCAATATTGGACTAATGCTATTAAACTATATGATTATGCCCATTACATGACAGTACAAAATCTTGGAAGTGTGGCAGCGGATGGATTAAACGTTCGGTCAACGCCACAAATACGAAATGACAATATCATTGGGCAATTGAAACTGGGTCAGTACGTTCAGTTGAAACTAACCAGCAATGGCACGGTGGAACAACAAGGTCCATGGTATAAAGTCGTGCTCGATGACGGGCGGGTCGGTTGGGTGCATTCCCAGTACATCATACGTGAGTTGAAATAGTTCTTCCTTTATTTGTTGTTTCGGTGCCCCCCGGGACTCGGGGGGATTTTTTAGTGCTGTTGGAATTAGCTAGGCCAAGATGGCTGTACCAAAATATTGATGGAATGGTACAATGTGTGAGTAAAATACACGAGTGTTGATTATCCAAAATTAGACATCCCCCTTCCATAAATTTGGGCATACTCAAACAAAGCAGCGGCCATCTCGGATTTCCAATCGAGAGGAAGCTGCCCGGAGAAAAAACAGCGAACGAAAGAAATGAAGGAAAGAGGGCGCTTCGTTCGTTTTCTTGTTTGATCATACAACCATCTCAACAACACGTAGGCGATGAAAGCGGCAAACAATGGATTGTATACCGCGTTTTCGGTTGTGCCAAACAATGTCGGGACGTTGAGGTATTGTTTCACCCAACGAAAAAACACTTCAACGGTTCAACGCTTTTGATACATGTCGGCAATCGTTTCGGCGGATGCGTGAAGGATGTTCGTCACGACACGAATGTCATGACCGTTCGCATCTCGAAAGATCACGACCCGATGACGTTTGATGGAACGGCATGGTTTTGTTCCCAGCTGGCAAGTGAAATCCGCCTGAATCGATGATGAAGCGGAAGGAAGGCGTTTCAGGCTTTTTTTCTGATGAATCTCGACGTTGTCTTTCATCCGGATGACAAAAAGCTGACGCTGCTCTGTGAATCGGTCGATGCGTTCCATTTTAAAATACGCCCGGTCTTCCACCAGCAACTGTTGGGCGTTCGTCAATCGTTCTCCTACAGGGCCATCGTGGCGCAATCCGATTGTTTCCGAGACGTCCATGGGCGACGACTGTTCTGGTGAATAGGCCACGTGCAGCTTCACCCCTGCGCGCTCACCATGATAAGGAGCCCATGGGAGACGGCTTTTTCCGACCGTGACCGTCATCGAATCCACCACACGCAGTGGTTTGGGAAACCGAAGCGAACGGCGGGTTTGGCGGTTGCACTTGGAGACGATCAGGGCAAATAAGCGTTTCATGACGTCATAGGGAACTTCTTTTGCTTTCTTGGATACGGTCGAGTAATGAAATTTCGGCAATCCATACAAAGGAGCAACGTAAAGGTTCGAGATGCATCACGATAGCCAACGGCTTCGGCAATGGTTTGAAGTTCTTCGTCGGAAAGTGTGAGTAAAATATTTGTGGGTGGAGTTCAGGAATGATCCCCGACGAGGATTGCGAACTTTTGTTCGCGATTCTCGTCGGGGCCACCAAGCGAAGCGCGGTAAGATTCAAAAGCAAAACACATGAAAAAGGACTCTTTCTGCTATGATGGTGATTAGCCAATTACCCAAAAATAGGAAGGGGAGAGTCCTGAAAATTCAACAACATCTTATCACGAGCTTTTTGAGATGTTAATTTTTTTCAAGGAACATTGTACAACCCGATACTTCTCCTCCTATGCTCACTAGGCATTTCTTTTGTCTTATTCCTATATTCCAAGTAAAAAAGGGCATATGAATCCCTTTTCCCGTTTTAACCCTATTGAAAATGGTACTGTAAATTATCACTTTATTTCAGAACAAAAGAGCCATTTTTTTGCACATTTTTTCAGAAAGCCCACTCCCCTTTTCTGAAAGAATGTGCTAAATTTTTTGTGAATTATTTCGGACGAGAATATCCATTGGTTAGGGGAGGGGGAGAAGGAGTGATCCAATTTCACGACTTTGGCATTGACGTCCAAACGTATGCAGACCGTGGGAAAGAGAATGATTTCCCTCTAGTGAAACATTGTCCCCATTGCCAGTCCCCTCGCGCATTGTATCGCCATGGCTGCTATGAACGCTATGCATTGACGGCAGAGGGGGAATATCGCCTTTGGATCGCGCGGTATCGCTGTCGGGAATGCCGCAAAACGGTGAGTGTGCTGCCTTCCTTTCTCCTCCCGTATTTTCAGTATACGCTGTCTGTCATCTGGCAAGTGGTCAAAGAGTGGCTGGAAAAGACGAAACGACAAAAGGAAAGGATGACCGCCCCCTTTCCGACTAAGGACGGCGTCATCTTTTATGTCCGACGATTTTTACGAAACCTCTCCCGCCTGCACCACGTGTTTGCGAGGCGGTGGAGGATCATGGGCCCTGTCGCGAAACCAAAAACGGAACAGGCGGTCTAGTGGATCCGGACATTGGAGGAACGCGGCGTTGGATCGGTCATCCAGGTCTTGTGGGTGGACGAGGGTTGGCGCCTGTTTGCGGATCAAATCGGTTCCTGATTTTACATAAACAACCGAAAATGGATGTTGTTGATGTTTCCACAAACCTTTCCTCTCAACGGGCATCGAGGGATTTCGTAAGATAGGGATCAGATGGACCGGGACGGTCCCCATTCCCTGTGAGACAAGGAGGAATTCCGAATGGATGAATCGATGAGACACGACATCGCCCTGTTTCGGTACGGGCTGATCGCTCCATTGGTGAATGGGCAGGTGGAACCGAAGGCGTATTTGAAAGAGGTGAGCGAGCAAGTGCATACCGTTCCTCATCAAGGGGAAAAGTCGATTGCGGCGAAGACGATTCTCGATTGGGGCGCCCGATACAAAAAAGGGGGCTTCGACGCCTTGAAGCCGAAACGCCGCTCGGATCGCGGCCGCTCCCGACGTCCGTCGCCCGATGACGAGAATCATATTTTAGCCCTAAGGAAGGAACATCCCACCATGCCCGTGACCGTATTCTACGAACAACCCACCAAGCAGGGGGGACATTCTCACCACCCTCTCATACTTTACTATATAATACCGATTTTTGAAAAAATACAACCTGGTGGGGAAAGAAATCTTGCCGATGCCGGAGCGAAAGCGTTTTGCGTATGAAGAGATCAACGAGCTATGGCAAGGAGACCTATCCCACGGCCCTACGATTCGGGTTGATGGAAAGCTTCAAAAAACGTTTTTGATCGCCTATATCGATGACTGCTCGCGATTGGTGCCGTATGCCCAGTTTTTCCCTTCGGAGAAGTTTGACGGGCTGCGGATCGTCACGAAGGAAGCGGTGCTTCGTTGCGGGAAGCCGAAGCGCATTTACTCGGACAACGGGAAAATTTATCGATCCGGGGTGCTGCAGTATGCGTGCGCCGAGATGGGGATTACGCTGATTCACACCCAGCCGTATGATCCGCAAAGCAAAGGGAAAATCGAACGGTTCTTCCGCACCGTACAGACGCGGTTTTATCCGCTTTTGGAACTGGATCCGCCAAAGTCGCTTGACGAGCTGAACGAGCGATTTTGGAAGTGGCTGGAGGAAGAGTATCATCGAAAACCGCACGCCTCGCTCAACGGGAAAACGCCGCATGAGGTGTTTCAATCCCAGGTGGAACGGGTGGTGTGGATCGAAGACATCGATTGGCTGGACGCGATTTTCCTAAAACGGGAATACCGCAAGGTGAAAGCCGATGGAACGATCACCTTGAACAAGCAGCTGTATGAAGTGCCGCCTCGGTTCATTGGACAATCGATTGAACTCAGCTATGACGAACGAGGCGTCTATGTGTACGAAGAGGGCAAACGGGTGGCGGAAGCCGTTCGGGTGCGTTTGGAGGATAACGCCTATGTGAAGCGCCACCGGTCGCCGTTTGCGATAGTTTCAGCGAAGGAGGGAGAGCATGATGTATAAAACGTTTTATTCCCTCCTGCGAGAGCCGTTTGCGAAAGACACCGACCCGTCCGAGGCGTATCCGGGCGCGGCGTTTCAGGAAGCGCTGCAGGCGCTGGAGTACGTGAAGCGGACCCGGGGGATCGGGCTGTTGATCGGAGAGCCGGGGGTTGGCAAGACGTTCGCGCTTCGGGCGTTGAAAGAATCATTGAGTCCCTCCTTGCATCATGTTGTCTACTTTCCGTTATCGACCGGAGGCGTGATGGATTTTTACCGTGGGTTGGCCCTTGGACTGGGGGAAGAACCCAAATACCGCAAGGTGGACCTCTTTCGCCAAATCCAGCAAGCCATTGAGCGGTTGCATCATGAACGGCGGATCACGCCGGTGTTCATTTCGGACGAGATGCATTTCGCAAAGGATGCCTTTTTACAGGACATCGCGATCTTGTTCAACTTTGAGATGGATTCGACCAACCCCTTTGTCTTGATTTTAGCCGGGCTGCCCCATTTACAGGGAAAGCTGCGGCTCAATCAGCATCGCCCTCTCGATCAGCGGATCATCATGCATCATGCGATGCCGGATGGGGCCGCTGGAGAAGGAAGAGGTGGAGGGCTGCATCGAGCATCGGTTGAAACAGGCCGGGGCAAAGCATCCGATCTTCACGCCGTCGGCGTTGGAGGCGATCGCTCTGCAGTCGCGGGGGTGGCCCCGTGTGATCAACACGTTGGCCACGACGTGCTTGTTGTAGGGGCATCAGCTGAAAAAGGACGTCATTGACGAGGAAGTGGTGCGTATGGCAGCAGAGGAAATGGGGTATTAGCACTGAAGTGGCCGATTCCGGCCCCTTCGGTGCCTCGTACGCCCGGCATGGGTGCGACGCTATAGGGTGAAAGTCCCGAAAGGGGGCTGGCGAGCGCCTACCGTTAGCTGAAGGCAAGGGTGTCCACCGCGAGGTGGAATCTGAAGGAAGCTGGAGGCAAACACTCGACCTGAGGTACACGAACCCAATTTGAGACCGCCACAGTCGGATGAGTCTGCCAAACAAGACGAAGTCCTAAGCCGCCAAGGGCTGTGGAGGTATATTGGGCAGTTGCATGAGTGGAAAGTGTCCACCCTTATCCGGGGAGGCCTGTACGGAACGCCTTCTAACGATGGCAACCAGAAGTGCTGAGCGTACAGGAGTCAGCAGAGGCCATAGTACTGGAGTAAGGGACGCCTAAAACAGGAAGGGCCGAACGTCAACTCAGGGATGAATTAGACTCTTTCGAGATGTTGCGCGTGGAAGCAGAATTCCCTAGGGAACTCACTTGAGGAAGCATGGGTGAAGCCCGGAGGGCCTCAAGTCGAGGGCTGAGCGCAACCCGGCAAGACCTGAACCTCATCCCGCGGAAGGAGAAGATCGCGTGGCTTTGTTGGAGCGCATCCTAGCGAGAGACAACCTCATCACGGCGCTGAAACGGGTCGAAGCCAACCAGGGAGCACCGTGAATCGATGGAGTATCGACCGATCAATTCCGTGATTACATCCGCACTCACTGGAGCACGATCCGAGCCCAACTTTTGGAGGGAACCTATCGGCCGGCGCTTGTCCACAGGGTCGAAATCCCGAAACAGGGCGGCGGCACAAGACAGCTAGGCATTCCCACCGTGGTGGATCGGTTGATCCAACAGGCCATCCTCCAAGAACTGACGCCGATCTTTGACCCGGATTTCTCCCCCTGCAGCTTCGGATTCCGTCCAGGCCGGAGCTCCCATGACGCCGTTCGGCAAGCACAGCAATACATCCGGGAAGGATACCGGTATGTAGTCGACATCGATCTGGAAAAGTTCTTTGACCGAGTCAACCATGACATCCTGATGAGCCGGGTGGTTCGGAAAGTCAAAGATAAACGCGTGCTGAAACTGATCCGTGCGTACCTGCAAGCCGGTGTCATGTTGGAAGGGGTGAAGGTGCAGACAGAGGAGGGAACGCCGCAAGGCGGGCCTCTCAGCCTCCTGCTGGCGAACATTCTCCTCGATGAGTTGGACAAAGAGCTGGAGAAACGAGGGTTAAAATTCTGCCACTACGCGGATGACTGCAATATTTACGTGAAAAGTCGGCGGGCAGGACTACGGGTGAAACAAAACATTCAGCGGTTCTTGGAGAGAAAGCTCAAACTCAAGGTTAACGAGGAGAAAAGTGCAGTAGACCGTCCGTGGAAGCGTACGTTCCTTCAGAACGGGAAGCGCGAATCCGCCTCGCTCCGAGGTCGATTCAACGCTTGAAACAGCGAATTCGACAGCTGACCAATCCCAACTGGAGTCTGTCTATGCAAGAGCGTATCCATCGCTTGAACCAATACACCATGGGATGGATCGGATACTTCCAACTAATCGAACCCCCATCCGTCCTCAAGGACATAGAGGGATGGATCCGCAGAAGACTTCGACTCTGCCTGCCAATGGCTTCAGTGGAAACGGATCAGAACGAGAATCCGCGAGTTAAGAGCGCTGGGGCTGAAGGAGACAGCGGTCATGGAGATCGCCAATACTCGAAAAGGAGCTTGGCGGACAACGAAAACGCCACAACTGTATCAAGCCTTGGGCAAGCAGTACTGGCTAGCCCAAGGCCTCAAGAGTTTGACGCAACGATATTTCGAACTCCGTCAAGGTTGACGAACCGCCTAGTGCGGACCCGCATGCTAGGTGGTGTGAGGGGACGGGGGTTAGCCGCCCCCTCCTACTCGATCCCCTTTTCCCTTTTTCGTTTCCCCTTTTCGATCTGCTCATCAGGGGTCTGGAAATGATCGTCTGAAAGAATGTGCAAACGTTCCGAAATAAACTGCAAAATCCGGGATAATTCGCAAAAATTTTGCACATTATTTCGGAATCTATCTGAAATAATTTGAAAAAGAGATTCTGAAATAATGTGCTAATTACAGGTGCTTTAAAACAGATAATCCCTCCTTATTCGTTTACACTGCACAGACAAGACTTCTCATCTTGTCCTTTTTCTTTTCACGGGTTCGACCAAGATTTTTGCGGCAAGGGGGGAGAAAAGAAATTTTCCATCATTGGGGACAAAAAAGGGGTGTAAAAAAAGATTGATTTACTCATCGTATATGGTAACATAAAGATGATGTGTGTTTTCGCGATTTTATAAGGCCAAGGTGGTTGCACATGAATATAGAAGCATTTGCGGCATGTTTGGCTTCGTTTATCACGGTATTGGTCATCACCCCGTTCGTGATCAAGCTCGCCATCAAAATTGGCGCGGTCGATCGGCCGAACGGGAGAAAAGTGCATACAAAGGTCATGCCAAGGCTCGGGGGATTGGCCATTTTTATCGGTGTCGCCGTCGGCTATTTTGTCGGCGGGGTGTATAAAGAGCAAGTGACGGGGATGACGGTCGGCGCCATCATCATCGTGCTTGTCGGGATGCTCGACGATTTGTACGAGCTGTCGCCAAAAGTGAAGCTGGCCGGCCAGCTGTTGGCGGGGCTCGTTGTTGTCGCTTCCGGGCTGAAGGTCGATCTTTTGACCGTCCCGTTTGTCGGCACGTTTGAGTTGGGGCTGTGGAGCTACCCGATCACCATATTTTGGATTGTCGCCATTACGAACGCCATCAACTTGATCGACGGGCTCGATGGGCTGTCGGCGGGCATTTCTGCCATTGGGATTGCGGCCATTGCCGTCATGGCGGGCATGGCGGGCAAAATGCTCATTTTCACGCTCTGCCTGATCATCTTGGGCAGCGTCATCGCTTTCTTGTTTTACAACTTCCACCCAGCGAAAATTTTCATGGGGGATACCGGCGCGTTGTTTTTAGGATATGCGATTTCCGTCTTGTCGGTGCTGGGGCTTTACAAAAGCGTGACGCTTTTCAGTTTCGTCGTTCCATTGATTATTTTGGGCGTCCCGATTTTCGACACGACGTTTGCCATTATTCGCCGCATTGTCAATAAAAGGCCAATTTCGGCGCCGGACAAATCGCATCTTCACCATCGGCTGCTGGCTCTTGGCTTTTCCCATCGCAACACGGTGTTGCTCATTTATGCGTTTGGTCTTATGTTTGCCATCAGCGCCATTTTGTTCTCCGCCTCGACGTTATGGCAGTCCATTCTCATCGTCTTTGCCTTGATCGTCTTTGGGGAACTGCTTGCTGAACTGATCGGCTTGGTCAATGATCAGTACAAGCCGTTTATGACCTTTATTCGCAAGTTGCTTCGGGGAAGCCGGAAAGTATACGGAAATGACCGATAAATAGCAAATGGGCCGTTTGTGTCATGAAAGGGACAAACGGCTTTTTTCAGGAATTGCCCGTCTTTGGAAAATTATACCCTTCTTTTTCGTTGTTTATGCAGCTTCTGCAGTTCCTTCGCTGATTTTTTTTGCGGCAAGGCCAAGATTGCCACAAAACTGTCATTATATATTGGCGCAAATGTGATAAACTAAACATGTTTATTATATTTTTTGGATTTGGAGGAACTTGCGATGAATGTGCCAATGTTGGATTTAAGCGAACAGTACGAACAATTGAAGCCGGAGATTATGCGCGTATTGGACGAAGTGATGCGCTCCTCCCGCTTTATTTTGGGGGACTATGTGAAAAAGATGGAAGCAGAAATTGCCGCCTACAGCCGGGCGAAACACGGGATCGGCTGCGGCAACGGAAGCGATGCGATACATATTGCTTTGCAAGCGGCCGGCGTCGGGCCGGGCGATGAAGTGATCACGACGACGTTCACCTTTTTCGCGACTGGAGGGGCGATTGCACGGGCCGGCGCCAAACCGGTGTTTGTCGATATCGATCCGGTGACGTTCAACATCGATCCGGCGCAAATTGAAGCGGCGGTGACGGAGAAGACGAAAGCCATCATCCCGGTGCATTTGTACGGGCAAATGGCCGATATGGAGGCGATCGCGGCGATTGCCAAGCGGCACGGATTGGTTGTCATCGAAGATGCAGCCCAAGCGATCGGGGCGAAATACAACGGGAAATGCGTCGGCGAGCTCGGGACGGCGGCGACGTACAGCTTCTTCCCGACGAAAAACTTGGGCGCATACGGGGACGGCGGCATGATCATTACGAACGATGACGAACTGGCGGAAAAATGCCGGGTCATCCGCGTCCATGGCAGCAAGCCGAAATATTATCATCATGTGCTCGGCTACAACAGCCGCCTTGATGAGATGCAAGCGGCGATTTTAAGCGTCAAATTCCCGCATCTTGATCGGTGGACGGAATTGCGGCGCAAGCATGCGGCGACGTATACGCGCCTGCTAGAGGAGGCGGTCGGCGACCTTGTTGTGACGCCGAAAGAAGTCGAAGGGCGCTATCATGTGTTTCATCAATACACGATTCGAGCACCGAAGCGAGACGAGCTGCTAGCGTTTTTGAAAGAACAAGGGATTGCGACGATGGTGTACTACCCGCTTCCGCTGCATTTGCAGCCGGTGTTTGCTTCGCTCGGGTACAAGGAAGGGCAGCTGCCGGAGGCGGAAAAAGCGGCGAAAGAAGCGCTGTCGCTGCCGATGTTCCCAGAGCTGAAAGAGGAGCAGCAGCAGTACGTCGTGGAGAAAATCGCGGAATTTTATCGCCATTTTGCTTGATCACCCAATCGGCTAAAGGAAACGTCACTTGCGCACAGCAATGGCGTTTTCTTTGGCGTTGGATCATTTGTTTTGTTCGCAAAACTTTGTTATTTTATGATAAGGGATGGTGGCCGGATTGGCGGCGGAAAAACGACCGTTTGTGCTATATGAATATTTGCGCTTTTTTTGGCAGCGAAAATGGTGGTTTCTTGTCGTTCCGCTTGCAATGATCGTTTTGACCGTCATCGCAGGGCGGCTTTTGCTGCAGGGAGAGAAGTATACGGGGAAAGCTGTCGTGTTTACCGGATCGATTGACGTCAAAGAGTTGACGGATCCGAAAAATATAGAGGCGAAGTTTCCTGATGTGAAAAACTTGGATGTCGTCGTTCCGGAGGAACAGTACGTGCAACTAACGATCAAAGGCGACAATGAACAAGCCGTAAACCGTGAATTGAAGCGGGTGGTGTCGGAATACAGCAAGGAGCTCGAGCGCCATTCGCAAGAGCGGATTGATGTCACGACGAAATACTTGCGTGCGTTGGAAGAACGGGAGCGCACATTGCGGCAAAAAGTTGATTATTATAGTGAACAAGTGCAGTCGGGCCGCTTGAATCCGGAACAGCTCAATGACATCAGCGATTTATTGGTCGAGTCGGAAAACAATTTGACTGAAGTGATGGAGCGCGTCAATCGCATCCGCGGCAATCTTGTCTTTTACGAAAAACCTGCTGTATTGTCGGAAACGGTGGCGAAATCGAAAACGTATACGGGGCAGCTTGCGGCGATCGGCCTTGTCCTCGGCCTGTTTTTGACGGTCGTTTGGCTCGTGCTTTGGAAGTATATATTGGACGCGAGGAGGTACTATTCTTCATGATCCATTTTGCCATTGTCGGCATGGGGCATATCGCGAAAAAACATATCGATGCCATTGAAAAGGCGGATGGCGCCGAGCTGGCCGCGGTGTGCGACACGAACCCGGAACGGTTGCGCGACGTGCCGGATGCGCCTGTTTACACTGACATGGAGACGATGTTGAAGGAAAATGAGCAGATTGATGTCGTCAACATTTGCGTTCCGTCCGGATTGCATGCGCCATTGACCAAGCTGGCGGCCCGTTATCACCGCCATATCATTGTAGAAAAGCCGATGGCGCTCCGCGCGGGCGACGCCGAAGAGATGATCCGCACGGCGAAAGAATACGGCGTGAAGCTCGCGGTCGTTCATCCGAACCGCTTCCGTCCAGCCATTCGAAAACTGAAAGAGGCAATGGAGCGCGGCGTGTTCGGAAAACTGAGCCATGCGAACGCTACGGTGCGCTGGAATCGAAATCAAGCCTATTATGACCAGGCGGCGTGGCGAGGGACGAAAGAGTTTGATGGCGGCGTCTTGATGAATCAGGCGATTCACAATTTGGATTTGCTGCTTTGGCTGATGGGGCCGGTGAGAGCGGTGCAAGCGATGGCGGCGACCCGTCTGCGCAAGATTGAGACGGAAGATGTCGCGGCGGCAGTCGTCGAGTTCGAGAGCGGGGCGCTTGGCGTCATTGAGGCAGCGACGACGATTTATCCGCAAAACTTGGAGGAGTCGATCGCCATTTTCGGTGAAAGGGCATCGGTGAAAATCGGCGGCCGGACGGCCAACTTTATCGAAACATGGGAAGTGGAAGGCGTCAGTGAGGAAGAACGAGCCAGGCTCATAGATGAGATCAACGCTGACCCGTTTGGCAAGCCAGGGCATCAATGGATCATTGAGGATATGGTGCAAGCCATTCAACAAGATCGCGAGCCGATCGTCACCGGTTTGGATGGATTGGCTCCTGTCCGGCTGATCGAAGCGATTTTGCGTTCGGCGGAAACGGGGACAAGAGTGCAACTATCTGATTAGAAAGGAATGAGAGGAATGAACTACGCAGAACGGCTGTTGCAAAAGTTTGAGAAGCGTGATGCGGTTATCGGCGTGGTTGGGCTTGGCTATGTCGGACTGCCGCTGGCCGTCGAAAAGGCAAAAGCAGGGTTTCACGTTATCGGCTTTGACATCCAACAAAGCCGCGTCGATCAAGTGAACAATGGGATCAACTACATCGGCGATGTTGTCGATGAAGATTTGCATGAGATGGTCAAGCAAGGGCGGCTCATGGCGACGACCGATTACGCCCGCATCGCAGAAGTTGATGCTGTGGCGATCGCAGTGCCGACTCCGCTCGATGAGCATCACCAGCCGGATACATCCTACGTCGAAAATTCGGCAAACGAAGTCGCCAAATACGCCCATGAAGGAATGCTTGTCGTGTTGGAGTCGACCACCTATCCGGGCACGACGGAAGAAATCGTAAAACCGGCATTGGAGAAAAAAGGGCTTGTCGTTGGGGAGACGGTGTTCGTCGCCTATTCGCCGGAGCGGGTCGACCCAGGCAACAAGCAGTTTAAGACGAAAAATACGCCGAAAGTGGTCGGCGGCGTGACGAAAACGTGCACTAAAGTGGCGGCGGCGATGTATCGTGCGGTGCTTGAAGGCGATGTACACGAGGTGTCAAGCCCGGCGGTGGCGGAGATGGAGAAAATTTTTGAAAATACGTTCCGCCATATCAACATTGCACTGGCGAACGAGATGGCCATTTTGTGCGAGCGGATGGGCATTGACGTTTGGGAAGTGATCGAGGCGGCGAAAACGAAGCCGTACGGATTTATGGCGTTTTACCCGGGCCCGGGGCTTGGCGGCCATTGCATTCCGATCGACCCGTTTTATTTGACATGGAAAGCGCGTGAATACAACTACCATACGCGCCTGATCGAGCTGGCCGGCGAAATCAATAATGCCATGCCGGAATACGTTGTCAATCGCGCAATGCTCATTTTGAACGAAGAAGGGAAGGCGATGCGCGGTTCGAAGGTGGCGGTGCTCGGCGTCGCCTACAAAAAAGACATTGATGATGTGCGTGAATCGCCGGTGCTTAAAATTGTCGAGTTGCTGGAACAATACGGGGCGGAATTTTCCGTCGTCGACCCGTATGTTCCGTCGTTCCGAGCGTGCAACCGGGTGATTGAGACGGTTGAGTTGACGCCAGAGTTGCTCGAACAGTCGGACCTTGTCTTGATTACGACAGATCATTCCAACATCGACTATGAAATGGTCGCTCGTCACAGCCGGGTCGTGTTTGATACGCGCAACGCCATGAAAGGCGTGTCGAAACCAGCGAAATACGTCAAATTGTAAGCGAAGGAGACGAAACCATGAACGTTGTCGATCCCTCTGTTGTTTGCGGTGAACGTGTCGAAATTGGCCATTTTACTGTCATTGAGGCGAATGTGAAAATCGGAGACGATGTTAAAATCGGCCATCGCGTCACGATTCACGAAGGAACTGTTATCGGTGACGGCGTGACGATCGCCGACGGCGCGGTGCTCGGCAAGCCGCCGAAGCCAGCGAAAACGAGCACGGTCAAATTGGAAGGCGAGCTGCCGCCGCTTGTGATCGGCGACCATTGCACGATCGGCGCCAATGCGGTCATCTACCGGGGAGCGGTGCTCGGCGCCTATACGTTGGTTGCGGATTTGGCGAGCGTGCGCGAAAACGTGCAAATCGGCCAATATGTGATCGTCGGGCGCGGAGTGTGCGTGGAAAACCATGTTCAAATCGGCGATCGGACGAAAATCCAGTCGAACTCCTACATCACCGCGTATACGACGCTCGAAGACCATGTGTTCATCGCGCCGTGCGTCACGACGACCAATGACAACTACATGGGGCGGACGGAAGAACGGTTTGCCAAAATCAAAGGGGCGACTGTCAAACGCGGGGCACGTGTCGGGGGCGGGGCGATTCTTCTCCCGGGCGTGACGGTGGCGGAAGAGACGTTTGTCGCTGCTGGAGCGCTTGTCACGAAAGATACGGAACCGAAAACGGTCGTGAAAGGATTCCCAGCGCGCTTTAGCAAAATGGTTGACGAGCGGGAGTTGTTATAAATTGTTCTCGGCATTCAAGCGTTTAGGAGCGGACTCGCTCCTTTACGCGTTTATGAACGTCGGCACGAAGCTGATTGCCTTTTTGATGCTGCCGATTTATACAAGCTATTTGTCCAAGGCGCAGTATGGGGCGGTCCACTTGATCGGCTAGTGGACGTCGGTGCTGACGTTTCTCGTCATTTTCGGTACGGATTCGGCGCTCTCTTTTTACTATTACGACAAAGACGACAAGGAGAGGCGCCTTTTGTATGTGCGCAACGTCATGTACTTTCGGCTGTTTGTCGCCGCCATTTTACGATTTTCGTCATGGCGACAACAGTGTTGCGGTTTGAATTTCAAACGAAAAAAGTCGTGATATGGACGCTCGTGAAAATGCTGCTTGTCGCCGTGTTGATCGTGATTTGCGTCTTCCGATGCGCACGGTTGAGGACGAAAATGCACAAAATACTTGATAACTGTTCACCTGATGAAGACGTCTGGCGAGGAATGAGAAAATGTTTCTTCAAAGGATTTTCTTACACGGAAAACCGCATGGCCATGATCCGTTTTGCAGTCGGGAACCGATGATGTTCCAGATACACTGTTTGTCACCAACGTTCTAGGAGGTGTTTTCGATGAAGATCGCTACCGTGTTAGGCGCCAGACCGCAGTTTATCAAGGCTGCTCCCGTCTCGCGCGTCTTGCGGAAACAATATACCGAAGTGCTGATCCATACCGGGCAGCACTATGACCCGAATATGTCGGCCATTTTTTTTAAGGAGTTGAACATTCCGACACCTGATTATTATTTAGGAGTTGGATCAGGCAGCCACGGGAAGCAAACAGGGGAAATGTTGATCAAAATTGAAGAAATTGTCATGCAGGAAAAACCGGATTACGTGCTCGTCTATGGTGATACAAATTCGACGCTTGCCGGCGCGTTGGTCGCTTCGAAGTTGCACATTCCGGTCATCCACGTCGAAGCCGGGCTGCGCAGCTTCAACAAGCAGATGCCGGAAGAAATCAACCGCATCATGACGGATCATGTCTCCGAGCTCTTATTTTGCCCAACGGAGACAGCCGTGGAAAACTTGCGAAAAGAAAATATTACGCGAAACGTCTGGAACGTCGGCGACGTCATGTATGACGCCATTTTGTACAACAAGGAGCTCGCACAGCGCCAATCGAACATTTTGGATGAGTTGTCGCTTGCGGAACAATCCTACTACTTAATCACCATCCATCGGGCGGAAAACACTGATGATCCGAACAAATTGAAAGCCATTTTGGCTGCTTTTAGGGACATCGAGGGGACGAAAGTGTGGCCGATTCACCCGCGGACGCGGCATAAGCTTGAAGAATATGGACTGGATGCTGCGGCGATTCCAGGGCTTCGGCTGATTGATCCGGTCGGTTATTTGGACATGCTTCGGCTGGAAGGCGGAGCGAAAAAGATCATCACCGATTCAGGAGGCGTACAGAAGGAGGCGTATTTCCTTCGTGTGCCTTGCGTGACGGTGCGCGAACAAACCGAATGGGTGGAAACGCTCGGAAGCGGGGCGAACATCTTAACCGGCACGGACCGTGAGAA
>NZ_BCQG01000057.1 GCF_001544315.1 Geobacillus jurassicus NBRC 107829 | reverse complement strand
TGTTCCAAGAAATGCAGCCAAAAGAGCATTTTTGTTAATCGATTTGATAATTTTTGAAATAAATAGAGGATTTTGAAATAAACTGTCGAAATTCAAGACCGCCAGGGTCCTCTCTTTATTCAATAGACCTCGATTTATCCTCATGGCATTCTTATTTTCCCTTTTTCTATTTGAATGGTGTGTAAATTTTGAAGAAACGGCCGCTGTCTTTCTGCATAATGATCGTACCTCGCACCCGCGCGACTATGCGGTTGTTTCCCATGTAGGGAGGGTGTTTTGTGGAGAATTTGAAGCTGGAGAATATGGAAATTTCCCCTTTGGATCGCGCAAAGCGGCATGTATGGATTCAACACCGCGGCGCCTCAGGATGGATCACGCTGGCGAAGAAGGAGCCGGATGGGGGATGGAGGCAGTATCACTACCAGCCCAACGAATTGGCTGTAGAACTGCCTAAATGGCTTGGAGAGGACGTCTATTTTAGCCAGAACACCTTTTATAAGCCTCAACGAAGAATCGAGAATATAAGGCAGCTGAGGGCTCTGTACGTGGATGTGGATTGCCATACGATTGGCTATGAGCCGGAGTGGGTGGTCGGGAAGCTGGACATCGAGGTATTCCATGACAATATCTTGCCTGAACCTAATCTCATCATTTTCTCGGGTCGCGGAATCGTATGCGTTTGGTTGATCGAACCGGTCCCGTACAAGGCCTTGCCGCTGTGGAAGGCGGTGGAGAACTATTTTTATGAGCAACTTAGCTATGTGGGGGCGGACAAGAAGTCGCTGGATCCGACCAGGGTGTTCCGGATCGACGGGTCGGTGTTTATTGCAAAATAAAAATACAGAGATCTGCAGAGAATTTGGCTTAGGCCAACTTGACATGGAGTGGGGGGCGTGATAGCCTTTTTAGGCATAGCCAGCCCTTGATATTGCTGGATTCCTGGCTTTTTAATCACGCCCCCAGAGGCTCCATGTCAAGTTGTAATTCTCTGCACTTTTCCTTGCAAAACTCTGTATTTTTTCTTTGCAGAAAACAGGGTCGGTCAACTCCAAGAGCAAAAGGGAGGTCGTCGTCGAGTACCGGCACGGCGACAGGTATGTCCTCCGTGACCTGCAATATGAGTACTTGCCGGAATTGACAAGGACGGGGACAGGGAAGAAAGGGAGGAAAGGGAAGCTTGTCCGGCTGCATAATATCCAGACGCTGCACTATGCCAGGCTGCTGGATTTGATCCGTCTTGCGGAGCTTAGAAATTATGATCTGAAGGGATACAGGGAGCTGTTTTGTTTTTTATATCGATACTGGAGTTGTTGCCTCACTGATGATCCCGATGAGGCGTTGAGACAGATGATAGAGCTGAACGCTGGATTTAAGGAGCCGCTGTCTGAAAAAGAGGTGATCCGGGCGACAAAAAGCGCCGAGAAAGCGTGGAAGGCTAGGAATGATGCAAAGGCGAATGAGGAGGCGAGGAAGAAAGGCTATCCCGGCGCCGGCTATAATCTGAAGAACTCTACGATCATTCGATGGCTGGACATCACGCCGGAGGAACAGCGATACTTGCAGACCATTATTGACGCCAATGAGAAGCGCCGCCGGAAACGGGAACGTGACAGGGCGAGGACAGGGGAGTTGCGCCGGGGACAAGGGGCGAAGACAAGGGAGGAGTACCTCGAGGAACAACGGGAGCGAACGGAGGACAAGGCATGGCAGCTGCAGAAGGCAATGGAGCGACACCCTGACGCGACAAATAAGCAGCTGGCCATGATGCTTCAGATATCGGTGCGGCGTGTCCAGCAACTTAAGAGGTTGATCAAGAACTGACGTTCCCGTGAAATGGTTCGTCGCCCTTATATTATGGGCGTCAGCCTGCTTGCTTCCGCGACCATAAAGAAAGAATAAACCAAATTGGTTTTGTTCCAATACCTCATTAGATTGGTGGGGGGAGTCCCGAGGGTTTTAAACTTTAGATTTTCACTTCGATGAAGGGTGAAATGCAAATGGATCTTCGCAAAAAGGATGGTAAAAGGGATTTTAAAGATTGATTTTGGAGGCATAGTTGCAAGGTGAAAATGCCAGTTAGTAGTTATTATAAAGGGGATAGGTTTATTGATTGGATTTTGATTGGTGATGATATGATTATTTAGAACATAATTCTCAATGCAAATTCACCAATAAGATAAAAATTCTGCTTAGAATCAGGGGAGCGAATGAAGGTGAGGACACTGGAATGACGCGAAGGGCGGTATTGAAATAAAAGACGAGGACAAGGATCGTGTCCCTGTTCCTCGATCAATCAAAAATCTATGCAACTAAGATATACAGTTGCGACAAGGTGTCGCGAAAGCATTCCGTCGGAGGACAACGGCCACTCCTGTTGTTTTCTCACTTGTCCTTGGTGAAGACAAAAAGGAGTAGGGTGAATCATGAACAACAAGACAACCAGGTGACATAAATTTGTTTCCTGTCTTAAGTCAAGACAGTAATTGTCTGACAGAGGACAAGATGTGGAATGTGTCGCGACAGATGTCCCGATGGATTAGCGGCCGCCGGAGACGATGGACAATGAATCGCGACAGACCGAAATAATAAACGTGTCTCCCATGACAATATGGACAGTGGGTGTCCCCGGTCGGGGGATTCTGAGGACACAGCATATCATCGTGTCTTGAAAAAACGAACTTAATTTATTTTTTGTCAGACAAAAAATTAAACACTTTCATTATCATGATCATCAAGTAAAAACGGATACTTCAGCAACATATGTTGAAATGTTCCTTTGTCTTTGAATGGGAGGAATTTACGGGACAAATTTTGATAGTAGCATCTCTGGTGGATGATTGTATTGATTATATCCAAGAACACTTTATCGCTAGGGCGGACAATTTTTGAGCATACCGGACACCTTAGTCTTCCAATAATATCGAACATTTTTTCGCCTCCTGTTTGTTTTCTATACTCCCTCTTAGCTCAATTGATGGTATAATCTTCTTGAAAAGTAAAAGGGGGAGTTTTCAATGAGGAAAATCAAGATGCTGATGGTAGCTGTAATTGTATTTATGATAGCAATACTACCGGGGATTGTAACAGACGCAGCCCCAAAAAACATGTATGTACACTTCATCAATGTTGGGCAAGGTGACAGTATTTACATTAAAGCGCCAAATGGAGAGGACATTCTCATTGATGGAGGAAATAAAGATGGCAGTGATGTCGTCGCCTATCTTAAAAAGCAGAAGGTAAAGGACATCGAAATCATGATCGCGACTCATCCAGACGCCGACCATATTGGCGGTCTTGATGAGGTTCTCAAGGCTTTCCCTGTGAAAAGTGTGTATGCTCCAAAAGTCGGTAATACAACGCAAGCATATAAAGATTTCTTGGTCGCTGTGAAAAATAAGAAACTTACCATCAAAGTTGCTAAAGCAGATGTTGTTCTGCCAATCAAAGGTGTGACTGCGAAGTTTGTTGGCCCTGTAAAATCGTACAGCACTAGCGATACAAATGACTGGAGCGCTGTCCTAAAAGTGACCTATGGCAAAAAGTCATTCCTGTTTACAGGCGACGCCGAGACTCGAGCAGAAGCGGATATGGTTAAAGCAAAAAAGGATTTACGTGCTGATGTGTTGAAAGTAGGTCATCATGGGGCGAAAACATCGACTAGCGCAACACTTTTAAAAGCTGTAAAACCAACGTATGCGGTAATCTCGGTCGGCAAGAACGCCTACGGTCATCCAACACCGGAAGTTTTGAATCGGTTGAAATCTTATAAAGTCAAGGTATTCCGTACCGACAAACAAGGAACGATTATCGCAACAACCAACGGGACAACACTTACCTTCAACGTAAAACCAATTTATTAGAGGTGGTTAAATGAAATATATCATTGATCGCTTCGAGGGTAAATGGGCAGTTTGTGAGGCGGAGGATGGCAAAATGATCGATATTGAGAAAAGCAAGCTACCCAAAAACGCCCGCGCCGGCGATGTGATTGTACAAGAGAACGGAAAGTTCCGAGTGGATAAAAAAGAAACAGAGAAGCGGTGGAAAGAGATTGAAGAGTTGATGAATGAGGTGTTTGAGGAGTAACACCTCATTTTTTTATATAAACGATTTTCCCAAAACAAGGGAGCGCTGAGGCGTTCTTTGTCTCTGGCATGGGAAACCCCTGTCTGTTAGAGTCATCTTCTGTCCTTCAGTGAGAGGCGTGTGGCGACTAATGATGGGTGGTTGGCGGCTCGTTATTGTAATGATGGAGAAGATCAACCTTCGTGGACTCAATCGTGGACTCAATCAAGGTACGAAGCGAGTGGCCGCTATCGTGGCGACTGCTGGGCGTCTGTTGCCCGTGGTATCCATTCGTCCGATGGCTGAAAGCCGGATCACTGGATAAAAGAAGAACACCGCTAAAAACCGACCTAATGCGCTCATACAGACGTTTTTGGGGAAAGGGAGGCTTTGTAGGATTGGATGATGCAGGGCAGACTCAATCAAGGGACGCGTCGGAGACATAGGATGTCGCGGAAATGCCCCCTTGGCTGTGTGGGCGAGGAAGTGGAAGTGCGCTACAAACGGTGTGGCGAAGGATACCAAGCCTTCTTCAGCGTTCAGCCGGTCAATCGGGTTGTCATCCCCGCCGAGTAGCAAATCTTCCGGTATGGACAGCGGCTCACACAAGACTTCATCGATGCCCTTGACGGACGACATGTGTCTCGGTTCAGTGAGACGCGATCGAGCGGCAACGGCACCGAATCATCGGATAATGCCAGCGCCCCTTGACGCAACTGTCCGTCTTGTTCCCACAAAACGAGCCGGACGGTAAGCGTCGGGATTAGGGGCGTGATGTCATTGACGTCACGAAACGCCGGATGGGGGGAGAACGAGACACCATGGGTATCCTTCGTGGCGGCGTCTGCCTCCTCCTGAGGACATCCCAGAGTCAACACAGGACATCCACACGACCCCCAGAGTGTGCGGTGACACGGCCAGCCAGGACAAATCGACCTCCGGCTTTTTCGGTGGCGTCGGAGTTAACCGGGGTCAAACCAGTAAACCAACAATGTCACCCTGATATATTGCTGTTTTTTCTCCCTTTTCCACATACAACAATATTAAAACTTTGGCAACGCCTCCACCGCATCCGCCAAATCACTGTAGCTGTCCTTTAAGTACCGCGATGTGGTAGCGATATGGCTATGACCGGCTAGCCGGCGCACCTTTTCGATATCGTTGTTCGTCGCTTTTAACATCCACTTACAAAACGTATGCCGGAACATATGGGGCGTGAGCTTTTTATTCGGCAGGATGTAGCTTTCAATCATTCGCTGAATGCCCCTTAGTAAGAATTTCAGTGATCGTTGACTATAAAAGACATATGGAGATGCTGCAACATAAAGTTTCTTTTTTTGGCCATTCCCACTCGAAACTTCAACTAATCCTCTAGTTCGGCTAATAAAATCTTCCGAGATAGGTACTACTTTCATTATTTTGTCTACAATACGAATTCGTTTTAACTCGAGATTCAGGTCTGTTATTTTCAAATTGGAAATTTCTTCAACACATAGACACGCGTATGTACGAAGGTAAATGATCACATGGACGCATCGGTATTTATGTAGTGGGATTTTGGGGGATAAATCCAGTGAAAAAGTGGATAACTGGTTTGTATAATAGGGGTATCACTTGATATTTTGGGGGACGTGTTTTATGCCTACCTTTCAGTTTGGAACGACAGCGATTGAGTACACATTGCAGCAGGTGAAAGGGAAAGAAGATATCTCTATTGTTGTAGAGTGGATGGAGGGGGTTACAGTGGTAGCTCCCGATCATCTAGTTCAGGAAGAAATAAACCGAGTTTTGCGTAAGAAGGCAACGTGGATTTTAGATAAGTGGAACTCTTTGAATGAGATTAAGCGACCACCGGCTCCGTTAGAATTTGTTAGTGGGGAGAAATTACCGTATTTAGGGCGGTATTATCGAATTAAGGTGAAACAAAATCAAGATATCGATAAGGTAAAAGTGTTATTTCATCAAGGGAAATTTTATATTGAAACACCAACATCAGCCGATGATATAGAGCATGTGCCTATGATTCGTGAAGCATTAAAATCTTGGTATATCCAGCGGGCGCAGGTGAAAGCGGAAGAACGGGTGAAACGTTATGCACAGCGTCTAGGGGTAACGCCGGCGAAGCTTGCGGTAAAAGAGCAGAAGTTTCGCTGGGGAACGTGCACACCACAGGAAGCGATTTATTTGAATTGGCGTCTTTTTCTGGCCCCAATGCGCGTTGTTGATTATGTGATTGTGCATGAATTAGCCCATCTGCGTTACGCGGATCATTCGAAAAATTTCTGGAATCTGGTACGTTCGATTTTGCCGGATTATGAGGAACGTAAAGAATGGCTGCGTGTGAACGGCCCGACGCTAACGATATAGAAAAAAGCACCCATGAAGGGTGCCTTATTTTTTGTAATGGATTTCCGCCAGTTCAACGATTTGCTGAGCAAGCGCCTCGATTTTATCGGACGGGCATTTGCTTGTCCGGAGCTGGCGCTTGATTTTTTTACGCATTTCGCGTTTGACGTCTTCTTTGTTAACCCAGTCGATGACGACGAGGCCTTCGATATGTTCCACAATGATCTGGGTGATTTCTTTTAGCCGTTCTTTCTCTTCTTCTTGATCGGTCCATTCCTTTTGCAGCAATTGAAAAATCGGATAGGATTGCGGCGTCAGGCCTTCTTCTTCAATAGTTTTGGACTGTCCGCGCATCTCCTCGATCAATTTTTCTAACTCAAATGCGAGCTGGGCGTCGTTGAGCCGTTTTTCTTTTCTCGCTTTAATTAACTGTTCGAGTCGTTCCTTTAGCGATGTGTAATAGACCGGATTTTGGTCGATTTTTACTTTGATTTCGTGACGGATCGCGTGCTCCATTTCCGACGCTTTCGCCTCGTCCGTCGTTAAACTTTTCACATGGGCGTCGAAATTCTTTTCGAGGATGCTGACAGGACGGTGAAGCGCCTTGATATCCGTCGTGTAAATATGGTCGTAAATGAGCTGCTTCACTTTTTCCCCGCAGTCAGAGATGTCCATCTGCTCGTCTCGGAAGCGGTTGCGCGCGTACTGGCGCACTTTCCCTAAAAATTTCAGGTCCTCGTAATACGGTTTTGCCTCTGGATGCGGCATAATCATGTCCATACTTTCGGAGAAGCGTTTAAACGCTCGGTCAAAGGCGTGTCTCACGTCTTCGGGTTCTAGGATTTTCATGCACGCTTCAATGTCGTCGCGATTGACGCCGTCAAAAAAGCGCATGGCGGCGCGATGTCGCGACTGCAGTCGCGGTATCTCTGACTGGATCGACGTCATCGCTCCCTGGATGTCCGTCGGGTTAAAAATGGCTAATGCTTGCTTAAGGAACGCGGACACGCCGTAATAGTCGACGATGAGGCCATATGTCTTCTTGTCGTAGGTCCGATTCGTTCTTGCGATCGCCTGGAGCAAGTTATGTTCCTTTAGCGGCTTATCGAGGTACATTACTTGCTCGATCGGCGCGTCAAACCCGGTCAGCAGCATATCGCACACGATGATAAACGCCAGCTTGTCCTCATGTAGCGGCTTTTTAAAGCGCTCAATGTAGTGCTTTTGCTGCTCTTTGGTTAGGTGGTATTTTTTCAATCGGTCGTTGTCATTGTTGTTAGCGGAAATGATGACGACCGACTCCGGACCGTTGAGTTCATCGAGAATTTCTTTATACAGGACCGCGGTTTCGCGGTTAATAGCGACAATTTGCGCTTTGAAGCCGTTTGGTGCGATATGTTGCTCGTAATGTTCAATGATGTCGAGACAGATCCGGCGAATGCGCTGCGGCGCTCCGATAATGGCCTCCTCTGTCGCGTATTTCTTCTTGATCCGTTCCCTGTCCTCTTTCGAATAGTCTTGAAAGACGCGGTCAAAAATTGCGTCCAGCGACTCACCCTCGACCCGTAACTCCGGTAGGCGGCTTTCGTAATAGATCGGGACTGTCGCCCCGTCCTCGACAGCCTGCTGGATGGTGTACGTGTCAATGTACGTGCCAAACGTTTGGACGGTGCTGCGGTCTTCCTTGTCAATCGGCGTCCCCGTGAACCCTATATATACCGCATTCGGCAGCGACGACCGCATGTTCATCGCTAGTCCCCCGTAATTGGTGCGGTGCGACTCGTCAACGAGGACAAAGATGTTGTCCGCGTCATTTAAGAGCAGGTCACCCCCGTCGTCGACGTGATCCTGGAACTTTTGAATGGTCGTCATGATGGTTGCGCCTGTCGCTGTCCGCAGCAAGTCACGCAGATCCCGGACACTTTCGGCACGCCGTGGGTTCGGGAATCCGCAGCGACGGAACGTATTCGTGATTTGTTCGTCCAAATCGGTGCGGTCCGTCACGATGACGATGGACGGGTTGCGCAGTTCCTTGAGGCGCCGCAGTTTGACGGACAGGTAGAGCATCGTCAAGCTCTTTCCAGATCCTTGCGTCGCCCAGACGACGCCGCCCCGTTCCTTCGGTGTCTTGCCGGTTAAAATGCGTTCGACGGCCTTATTGGCGGCGCGGAATTGCTGGTAGCGGCAGACTTTCTTAATCGTGCGGCCGCCTTCTGCCTCGTAGACGACAAAGTTTTGGATCATGTCCAGCAAATTCTTTTTCGGGAACATTCCCGCGACTAACACGTCTTGACGCGTCGGATTGTCGCCAATATCACTAGCTTTCAGCGGATACGGGTCTTTCCATTCCCCGAAGTGTCGCAGTCTTGCGCCAATAGATCCGAATTTGGCTTGTTCGTTACATGTCGCCACGACGACATGGTTGTAGTGGAAAAGGCGCTCCGCCTCCTGCTGGTAGCGAAGCAGCTGCTGGACCGCCTCGCTGATTGGATGCGGCTTCGTCGGGCTTTTGCATTCAATGACGACAAGCGGCAGACCGTTGACAAAAAGGACAACATCCGGAATGATGGTCGTCATCGGTCCACTGACTTTGAATTGATTCACCACTAAAAATTCATTGTTTTCGGGATGGTCAAAATCAATCAACTTGACCGTCTGGCTTTTCTTCCCTTTCCCAAGGTCTTGCTGAATGGACACATAGTTCACGACCATGTCATAGAACTTCTCGTTAGCCTCCATGACGCTCGCGGCGTTGATATGCGTCACCATACGCACGACTTTATGGAGGTTGATGTCGTCAATCCACGGATTCAGGCGCTGGATCGCCTGTCTTAACCGTGTCTCCAACACGACATCCCGGTGGGACGCGCGTTCCGAATCGAGCGCATGTCCTGGAATATACGTATATCCTAGTCCTTCTAATTGCTTGATTAATCGATGTTCAACTGGCCGTTCCTTTGCCCACTCGTAACTCACGACGACACCACCTCGTCATCCACCTTTACCCGGACTTTGCCGGTGAGGAGGGATTGCATCAGACCTTTTTTAATTTCGTTTATTATACTGAGCTTTTCTTTTTCGGTTTCGATTTTTTGTTCAATAGAAGTTAGAATATTAGATATTTTGTTTTGCTCGTTTAATGAAGGTAAAGGTACTTTTATTGAATATAAACTATTTCTGTTTAAACTCGGTACACCCGTTGCTTCATTTAGGCTAGCAAGGTCATAACTTGTAAGAAAATAGTATAGCCATTTTAAGGATACTTTGGTTTGATCAGCGAATAATCCATATGCGGTATCTATAATCCAACAATCTCTTTCTATATAAATTGGTTTGTCTATCGTTCCTTTTCGTCCAACCAAAATCATAGGGCCCGAAAAAAGAAATTCTTTAGCATAACCAACATGCCCACTAGTCCCCATAATTGGATAATCAGAATATTCTACTTTAACGCCTTTAGGGGACTTACCGTATCTGATTTCACAAATCTCCTCAAGTCTTCTAACTTCCCACTCCTCTGGAATCTCGCCAATCTCCGTCTTTTTAAATTTCGTATGTCCGATTCCTTTGGTGAGGAGTTGCTGCATCAGTCCTTTTTTCACTTTTTCTGTTTGTTCGATGATGGCTTCGGTTTTCTCGATGGCTTCATCAACGGAAGATAGAATGGCTGCGATTTTGCGTTGTTCATTAAGAGGTGGAAGTAATATTTCTACATCCTCTATTTGTTTTCCGCTAATATTTGGTTGTGCCCCACCAATTGCGTTTACAAGAATTTGATTTTTAAAAGAACTCGATTGTACAACATATGCTAGGTATTCTTCAGATAAATGCTCTGAATTGTAGATATCAAAAACTCCTACACGTTGGTTTAACACCAAAGGTAAATCTTCTTTTCGCACAATGGCTGTTTTTCCTGTTGTAGCACCAGACATTGCAATTACAACATTTCCTTCTCTCAATTTGTAATCTTTTGCTTGTTCAGCTACATTTCTATCTACATACACAGCATCTTCCAAATCAATACCGTTATTTTTAATGTTAGAAATCCGTAAAACCGCAACATCACCGTGCTCACGAAAATCTTCACTTTTAAAAGCATATCCCCCTCTAAGTTTCAAAAGTTGCCCTAATTGCTTGTGCTGCCATTTTTCACTCACCATACCCCAACTCCTTCAAATAGCCGTACATCACTTTTTCGATTTTCTCACGTTCCTCTTCCAACTGACGGAGTTGGCGAAGAGCTTCGGCGATGTCGATTTGTTCTTCTTCTTCAGTAGTGTCGACATATCGAGCGATGTTTAGGTTGTAGTCGTTTTCTTTGATTTCTTCAAGGGAGACGACGCGACAATACTTGTCCTGTTCTTCCCATTTTTCAAAGGCGGATACAATCTTATCAATGTCCTGGTCACGAAGGATATTTTGGTTCTTTCCTTCTTGATAGTCACACGATGCATCAATAAATAGTACATGTTTTTTTCGTTCTGGCGCTTTGTTGCGATTTAGAATAAGGATACATGCTGGAATACCCGTTCCATAGAACAAGTTAGCTGGTAGACCGATTACTGCCTCTAACAAATCTTCTTCAAGAATACCTTGACGAATTTTTGCCTCGGCACCACCGCGGAACAAAACGCCGTGTGGCATGACGACACCAGCAATTCCCCGGTGATTGAGAGTCGCAATCATGTGCTGGACGAACGCATAGTCTCCCGCGTTTTTCGGCGGCAAACCGAATCGGAAACGGCCGTACGGATCGGCTTCGGCTTCCTCGCGTCCCCAGTTTTTCAAGGAAAATGGCGGATTGGCGATGACTCGATCATATAAGAGCAGTTCCCCGTTTTCATCGAGCAATTTTGGTTCGCGAATCGTGTCCCCCTTTTCAATACGATGGTCGCTTAAGCCGTGCAAAAGTAAGTTCATTTTTGCAATGGCCCATGTGTTTAAGTTCTTTTCTTGTCCATGTAGTGTGAGGTTACGCGGGTTACCACCTTTTTCTTTGATGTAGTCAACAGCTTGAATAAGCATTCCCGCGCTTCCGACCGTCGGATCGCATATACGCATCCCTTCTTCTGGTTTAATGAGTTTGACGATTAGACGAACAACTTGGGAAGGCGTATAGAACTCTCCACCTTTTTTCCCTGCATCATCTGCGAATTGTTTAATGAGATATTCGTAAGCGCGTCCGAGAATGTCCGGATCGGATAAGTTTTCGTTGCGCAAATCGATTTTGCTGAAGTGTTGAAGCAGCTGCATTAGCAGCTTATCCGGCAGTTTTTCTTTGTCGTTAAAGTCGATGCTTGCAAGGACTCCTTCGAGGGATGGATTTTCCTCCTCCAATTCTTCGAATGCCTTATTGATTGCCGCACCGATATCCTGGGTAAGAGAGGTGATATACGACCAGCGCGCCCGTTCCGGTACAAAAAATTGGTGCTCGTCGCGGTCGTACCATCCGTAGTCTTCTCCTTCTTCACGCTCGATACGCTCTGCAGTTTCGACGAACACATCATTTAGTCGTTTCAAAAACAATAGACCGAATATGTAGTTTTTATAATCGGAGCTATCGATTGACCCCCGTAGTATATTGGCAGATTCCCATAAATGGGATTCAAGTTGTTGCAGTGTTAGTTTTTGTGTTGTCAATTCCATCGTGTACCCCCTGTGAATAGTAAATATGGTCTAATTTTATTTTACAGATGATGTAAGGTTTTGTCTTGAAATAACGTGAAAAATTCAAGTTTATAAACTAGCAGTAGTTTTTGTATATATATAAAAATATAGTAATCTAAGTGAGAAACTGCTAAACGAAGAAAAGAAATTGAGGATTTGATGAATGAGCTGTTTGAGGATTAAAAGCAACAAGCCCCTTTCAAGGCGAGAAAGGGGCTGTTTTTATTTCCTTAATCGATGAAACGTGGATATAATGGATTTTCCCGCTGTCTTTTTCTTTAAATCGCAATGTTTGGTTTAACTGATCGTAGTAATGAACACGACCGATGACGCAGCATAAACGATAATTATGTATGTATTGAATCGAGAGATAAGAAGCAAACTCCATCGCCTCGAAAATGATCCGATTCCATTCTTCATATTGCTGCTCGTCGTGACAGGAGGGATGGATTCGCGCTTCTTTTTCACGCAGCTCCTTTAGCATTTTGCGGTGCTCTGGCATTAAAAAGGGCGAGTATTTGATGATTCCACGATCGCGATGGTTCATGCCTGATGCCCTCCTATATAGCCGTTGCGAACGCGGGCGACGCTTCCAGGCGTGTAACTGACGGCACGCAATAGCGCGTTGGGGCCGAATTTATCGCGGATTGCATCCATTGCTTTGGCAAGTGCTCGTTCTTTCGTTCTGTCTTCAAAAAGGGACAGTTGCAAACTTTCCTCGTCTGATAAATTTTCCAGGGCTACATGAATGACGCGCACGCTTCGTCCGTCATAAAACTTATGGAAAATCCGCTTGCAGACGCGGTAGATATCCATCGTTAAGTTTGTGGCGGCATCAAGGGTGACGGACTGATGGAATCCTCCTTCATTATGCGAATAGCGTACGCTGAATGAAACGGTGCGTCCTATTTTCCCGATTTCACGAGCCCGTTTTGCCACTTCCTCACAAAGCTCCAACACAACCGTTAAAATTTCGTTTTCCCGCCAGTAGTCACGCAGCAACGTAATTCCTTTTCCGATGCTTTTTTGAGTGAAGGTCCTTGCGTCGATAAAAGGAGGGCTTAAGTCAACTCCCCAAGCATGGTAGTAAAGCTGTTCTCCTATGACACCAAACCGTTTCCGTAAACGATCCAGGGAACTGTTTGCCACGTCTCCAAGCGTATACATTCCCATATTGTTCAGATGTTTCTCCATTCGGCTGCCAATGCCCCAGATTTCCCGCAACGGAACCGGCCATAACTTTTTCGGTACTTCTTCATATGTACATTCGGCGAGTCCTTGTTTTTTGGCGTATACATCAAGTACGACTTTGCTGATGAAACGGTTTGGACCGATGCCAATGCAGGACGGAAGACCGAATTGATTCCAGATCACGCTTCGTATTTTTTGGGCTGCTTCCTTGGGAGATCCGTGTAGCTTTTCCGTACCGTCTAGGGTTAGCCAACTCTCATCAACGCTATACGTAAGAATCGCTTCAAAAGGAACAAAGGTGGAAAACAGTTTTGTAATTTGCACACTTATTTCTAAATATCGTTTCATGCGAGCGTTAAAAATATGGATATGGCGATGGCGAGGCACTTCATATAGACGGCTTCCTGTTCTGATGCCGAAATCTTGCTTCATTTTTGGAGACGCGGCCAGAACCACGCTCCCGCTTCGATTTTTATCAGAGACAACGACGACATAATCCTCGAGAGGATCCAGTCCATGATCGACGCATTCGCAGCTGGCGTAGAAACTCTTCATATCGATACATAAAATTTTATTTTTTGGCAGACAAGAAATATCAAGCAACATCGACACAAGGACCTCCTTTATAAGAACGTATGTTCTATTTACGAATATATGTTCTTATATTTTGTTGAAAAAGTCAAGTATAAATTGGAAAAAAGAGGTGATGTGAGTAAGAAGTAAGAAAAAAGAGGAGTTATTATGTTCTAGGATCAAAAGAAAAAAGGACCGGATACGATCCCTCACATTGATAAGTATCAGTCATTAGGAAAGTTCAAGGTACCAAGTTCGAGCATGTAGAATTAGAACGAGAACGTGCATTGACAGAACTCTTTTGAGGGTTTTTATTGTCAGAGTTTAGTGTTAGGAGTTATAATAGAATTGGAATAATTTAGGGGGGATTAAAAATGACAAATGAACATCTAGCTAATAATGATATTAACGCACTTCAACCTTTATTAGATGTTGTTACGGATGAGTATGGTAACTATTACGAGGTAGTTGCGGTTACACACAAGGGAGGAAAGCTAACAAAAGTAACATTATCGAATATATATTTTGAAACAGCTTTTTCTCGCTCATTTATTGAGGAAGATATAGTGGAGAAATACAAATATAAACATATTGGAGCTTTTCTTCAAGACTTAGTTAATGACCACATTCAAGATTTAAAAAGTAAAAAACGTACTATATTCTCTATTAAAGATTTATTAGAAAATGGAACAGAGGTTGAGTTTTTAGATCAGACTGCTCCTCATCCGAGAAGTAGAAGTAAATGATGAAACGAATATAACAAGACGAGGTGTTTCCTCGTATTATATTTATGATTAAACTAGCTGTATAATTTGCATTATCGATTTTGTACTTTGAATTGATCATGAAGATGGAAGCGCTCAAAGGTCTCAGTATACTGGTATTCCCCTCCTTTTCCGATCGAAACGACCACCACCACCAAATTGTCGATGCACAGCTTTCTCGGGACGTCTCATGCTTGGTGGAACAGTTGGATGAGCCTATGAAGAAAACATTCGCTGTTTTCCGCCGGTAATGGATACGCATACGCCGCGTTGCTGTATGGAAAACTCAAAATCAGAATCGCTCGGTATCACAACAATTCATCGAGCGGAAAATCTGCATGTCATTACAAAGACAAAGAGAAAAAATTTCGTAAAGAAAAGGGATAGCGTTATATCCGTTTTACGCTCCCCTTTTTTAATGCTTCATTCACTAAAAAATTGAGTTCTAACACCCATTTTTTCAAAAGTATCTAAGAATTTTTGTTTTGCCTCATGTTGTAGTTTTTTAAGCATATTAGAGTCAATGGTATCTAACTCATACTTTATAGATGTTTCAAAGTCTATACGGTATAGACGTTCACCAATTAAGTAACGAGCAGTATGGCATGCTCCTTTTGATTGCGCTTGCATTGTAAAATCAACTAGTTTCTTTTTCCATGATAATAACCCGCCTTTTATTGCATAGCTATTATCCACTTCATACAGACTTGTTCCTGTTCCTATAGACAAAACTTTTATTTGATCTAACGAATAACCAAGATTTACAGCTTCAGCAATAGCAACTACTACTGGGTTATTAGCCCATAATCCACCATCAATTTTGCACTCATGATTATCAATGACCGCCGCAGGTAGATAAATAGGAGCTGCGGATGTGGCTAAACCAATCTTCCACATTTCAATTTCACCATCATTGTTAAAATGAGGATGGTGAGGAGTTTTGTAAACTTTTGTTTGCGCTTTATGGTGCTCTATTGAAGGAATGCATACTAAGGTTTGTGCCTCTTTTAATAGTTTGTCTTTAAACGTTTCTTGTAGTACTCGCGTTAACCCTTCATTACTATAAATTGATTTCCAAGAAAACCAGTGTTTTCTTTGTTTCTTTCCAAAAATGTCTTTTCCCTTATTTAGATATAATTCTAATATCTTTTCGGCTGGAATATTACTCGCCAATCCTAGTGCAATTATTCCGCCGGTGGATGTTCCAGCAATTAAATCAAAATATTCATGAATAGGTTTAGATACATTTCTTTCAATATGGGCTAGATACGTTGCGGGGAATACCCCTTTCATACCTCCACCATCAATGGATAGTATTCGAAACTCTTTAGGTTTGCGGGTTTTCCAACCATTTCGTTTCACATCTTCCCAGTTTATCAAGCCTTTAGTTTCCCCCTTATTGTTTCTTCAATTTATAACTATGTGGAGCTTCAGGTCCCCACCAAATACCATCTTCTAACCATTTCTCATAGTAGTAAAGCCATTCTGCTGTCCAAGGAATAATTGTATCCGCTATGAATAAACTTTCATGATAACTTCTATCTCCGGGATAATAAAGACAAAGAGACCCATCGCTATAACGATGGGGAGCCTCTTTATGGATCGTGGGTTTAATAACAAATACCTTTGGATTATATTTTCCATAGATTATCTTAATAGTATAAAAGGGAGAAGAAAGAGTCGGACGTAAAGTTCCTATCCAATATCCTTTTTTAAAGTAACGAAACGAAGGAAAGAATTGTTGAATTTTGCAACGTTGTTGAGCAATCGTCAACTGCTTTCTTTTAAAATTCCTCATTAATTTCACCTTTTCCAAAGAAGCGATGCTCTTTTATTGGTATGCCTTCGTTTCTTTGATTTAAGATACCCTCTCTATTTACAAATACAGCACCTGTTGCTACAGCTTCCGCCATTTTAGCTCCCTCTGAGAGCTCAGAAGGAAATTTCTCCTTGCCAAAAATAGCTTGCCATTTTTCGATACTCGATTCCTTATCTGGATCAGTGAGAGCCTCAAGACTATTACTATAGAGTTTTTGTAGCTTATCCCGGAATATTCGACACTTCTCAACTGACCAATCTCTAGCTAAATTTTCGTCTTCTAAAGATGGATTTACTACTTCAATTATTCCATCCTCGCTTGCTTCGTTCATTAGCTCGTCCAATTTAGTTATCATATTTTCTAATGTAGCTACTAGAGTTTCAGCATACGAATTTTTAGCAACCATACACTTCCCGACTAAAGTAGTGAGTAAAATAGATTTCGGAGCTGTATTGTCACCAACATTGTTATCTCGCCAATATTTTAGAATTTTAACTATTGGACGGAATTTTTCATTATGTTCTGTATGTTTTTTATTGCACCATTTTATAAAGCCTACAGGGTTGGTTTTGACCCAGTCACCTTCTGTTTTAGACGGAATTAGGATAGAATCACCATAAGTTGTCTTGGCAGGGACTATATCTACATGAAATTCTCCAGCATATTCAATGCGAATGCAACGATCCTTAGGTTTAATTTTATCTTCATATGCTTTCTTAGTTTTAATACGTTTAGTAACCCAATTAAAGAATTCTTTTGAATCTTGGTTCTTCACATCTAATAACAGTATTACATCTACATCAAACTCACCATCGTTTGAAGGACGAATAGCCGTTTTGGTAGCATAGGAACCCTGCGGAAATAGTTCCTTAAATTTTTCACTAAGTTCCTCATCTTCACTGAGAATTTTTTTCCATGTGCTTAATGCCTGATCTATTCTTTCTTTTCGCCCCTTATTTAAGCTTATATTGACAATAAATTGCTTGAAATGATTTGTTAGTTTCAAGTATAGTCCCTCCTTCCTATATATTACATTTTACATAATAAAGAGGCTCTTCACCACAAAATGTACTTGACAATCAGGTTGTTTTCTGATCAAGGGTACAAAAAATGCGAAATTTCCTGTATGGTAAAGGTGACCAAACCAAACCATTGGAGGAAAATTCGCATGTACTCTCAGTTTATCAAAGAACTTATCGATTTGCCAGATGTTTTGATTGAAAAGGAACGAAAAGAAGGAGAACGCTGGATTTTCGAACTTTCTCTTCCCGAACAATGTCCGTTATGTCCTGTCTGCTTGCAACGCACAACAAAAATGACCCGAAAAAAGAAGCAATGGATGCATGGCTATGCCCAACGGATCGGGGTTTTTTGGATTGAACTTCCAGTGGAACGGAGACGTTGTTGCACTTGTGGCATGACATTCAGCACCTCTTATCCAGGGATCTCCCCTCGAAGTGTGGCAACGGACGCCTTTCAACAATGGGTGGCGCAATCTTGCATTGGAACATCCATTCAGGCGGTGGCTCGTATGCTAAAACTCCCTTACACGACTGTTGAACGTTGGTTTTATACCCATGCCCCTTCCTTTTTGTCGAATACCATTCAGCCAAAGGCGGTTTGTGTCGATGAGTTTGCTTTTCGAAAAGGGCATGACTATGGAGTGGCGGTCATGGATGCAGAGACGGGAGAAGTGTATTCCATCGAAGCAGGAAAGAATGAGGCAGCCATTCGAAGTGCATTGACGTGTGTGTCTTCTTCTGTCCAGTGTGTCGTGAGCGATTTGGCTCCGGCCATGAAAAAAGCCATTCAAGGGGCGTGTCCAGAAGCGGTACATGTGGTCGATTATTTTCATGTCATTCAGCTGTTTACGGAAGCCTTAGATCGGTGTCGCAAATATTTAGCCAAAGGGGGCAAGAAACACGGAAATGTTCGGTACGTTTGTTGTTTATTGAGCCAATGCCCAGAGAAATTAACCGAGGAGGAACGTCAAACGGTACGGGAGTGGTGTAAAGAAAGCGATTACCTACAGGTTGTTTATCAATCCCTCCAACATTTTCGCTATGTATCCAAAAGCCAAGGCGAACGACAGGCGAAACGTCGCTTGGAAGCTTGGATTCATCGGTATTTGTTTTGTACTTGTTCTGTTGTGCGTGCCATCGCAAAAGCACTCGCAAAACGAACAGAAGAAATCATTTCGTGCATTTTGTCGCCTTATTCGAATGGGAAAATGGAAGGGACGAATAACAAGATCAAGCTGATCAAACGCCGAGGGTATGGATACAGAAATATCCAAAGATTTGCATTGCGAGTTCGGCTAGAAACGGCTGCCACACTTCAATGATAGATGCAAGTACATCTTTTGGTGATGAACCAATAAAGAGCAATATTTCCATTTGAAGATGGTGTTGAAAAACTAGAGTAAAAACTCGAAGTTATGCATAAGGATGCAGCATAACACATGGAGTAAATACCGATGAAGTCCGTACCACCGGGGTTGTTCTAACCTAACGGTCCCAGCGATATTTCCCTTCAGCATTGACCTCTCGGCTTTGCACCGGCTGCTTGTAGCGGTATCAATGGTGATGGACTGATGGAATCCTCCTTCATTATGCGAATAGCGCACGCTGAATGAAACGGTGCGTCCTACTTTCCTGATTTCACGAGCCCGTTTCGCCACTTCCTCGCAAAGTTCCAACACAACCGTTAAAATTTCGTTTTCCCGCCAGTAGTCGCGCAGCAACGTAATTCCTTTTCCGATGCTTTTTTGAGAGAAGGCCCTTGCGTCGATAAAAGGTGGGCTTAAGTCAACTCCCCAAGCATGGTAGTAAAGTTGCTCCCCTATTACCCCAAACCGCTTTCGTAGACGATCCAAAGAACTGTTTGCCACGTCTCCAAGCGTATACATTCCCATATTGTTCAGATGTTTCTCCATTCGGCTGCCAATGCCCCAGATTTCCCGTAACGGAACCGGCCATAACTTTTTCGGTACTTCTTCATATGTACATTCCGCGACGCCTTGTTTTTTGGCGTATACATCAAGTACGACTTTGCTGATGAAACGGTTCGGGCCGATGCCAATGCAAGATGGCAGACCGAATTGATTCCAGATCGCGCTGCGTATTTTTTGGGCCGCTTCCATGGGGGATCCATGCAGCTTTTCCGTACCGTCTAGGGTTATCCAGCTCTCATCAACGCTGTACGTGAGAATCGCTTCAAAAGGGACAAAGGTGGAAAACAGCTTTGTAATTTTCATGCTTACTTCCAAATACTGCTTCATGCGGGCGTTAAAAATATGGATATGGCGACGGCGAGGCACTTCATATAGACGGCTTCCTGTTTTGATTCCGTAATCTTGCTTCATTTTCGGAGACGCGGCCAGAACTACGCTCCCGCTTCGGTTTTTATCAGAAACAACGACGACATAATCCTCAAGAGGATCCAGTCCATGATCGACGCATTCGCAGCTGGCGTAGAAGCTCTTCATATCGATACATAAAATTTTATTTTTTGGCAGACAAGAAATATCAAGCAGCATCGACACAAGGACCTCCTTTATAAGAACGTATGTTCTATTTACGAATATATGTTCTTATATTTTGTTAAAAAAGTCAAGCGGAAACTGGGAAAAGAAGGAGATAAGAAGGAAGAGGGGGAGTTAGACAAAAGTAAAAAGACCAGATTGTTCCGGTCTTTACAGCTTGTTGGCTTTGATAAAAAGATGAAAATTGATAAACTGAGGTTGTACACAAAAATTCCCTCGTGGTTAATGATTATAAATCGAGAGATATGAAGCAAACTCCGTTACTTCTAAATTATTAGAGATTATGAAATAGGTGATAGTAAATGTCATTAGATAATCGGTATTTAGAAGTTGCTGAATCAATAAACAAAAAAATTGAATCGATGATCAAAACAATGACCAAAAGTGTTGAATCGATAGCCAAAACATTAGATGCAATTAGTAAACAGATTACTGATTCATTCAAGTATTTGGATTTTTCTTGGTTTGATGAGATTGGAAAAGAATTAGAAAAAGTTGAAGATGATATAATACAATTTAAAACCATAATAGTACGACTTGGGTATCCACCACATGAAGATATGCCAGTATCCGATATACGAAGAATAGTTGCTGATTATAATGAATTTGGCGAAGAATATGTGAAAAAATATTTAGATGACTTAATGTTTGAGATTTACGACGAAAAATATTTAGACGATATTCTTTTAAAATGGGAACAAACAAAATTACTTTCGTCAAGAATTTCAATACTAAGAAACGTTATTAAATGTCATAATCAACAAATGTACAATGCTTCTATTCCAACACTGTTACCACAATTAGAAGGTATAATTGTAGATGCATTTCAACACAAAGGAGAACTACGTGGCCATCATTTAGGAGTTTATTTAAAGCATTTGCTCATTAAACCAAATGAAGAAGAATCTTATTCTTTTGAAGATGCTATACACATCTACTATATGCAACATATTTTGGTACATTTTGAACATGGTAAAGAAATAAGGTCTGAAGTGAGTAGACACGCTATATTGCATGGTGGCCTAACGAATTATGGGAGTAGAGAAAACTCTTTAAAACTAATACTTCTTTTTGATTTTTTAAGTGATTGTGTTAGTAAAATCACTGAAGAAACCATTGTAGCAGCAAAAAAAGAAGTACAGGAAAATAACAATAACAAGAAAAAGAAAAACAAATAAAATTATGGTTTCTTCAATCATTCGTCGGACGCCTCGAACCCCAAACGGTTTTCCATTCCGTTCATTCCTCTTCGACTTCCAGCTTCTCCGCAATCATGAACAATTACATATAAGAGGAGCTAAGAGAAGCTGTAAAATAAGTAGTCAATAAAAAAGCGCTAAGGAAGAAAATAAAAGCTCCCTTAGCGCTTTTTTTAATTTTGATGCATAATTAATGAATGAATTAGCGTTATTTTAAAACTTCGGCAACGCCTCCACCGCATCCGCCAAATCACTATAGCTGTCTTTTAAGTATCGTGATGTTGTAGCGATATTGCTATGACCAGCAAGCCTCCGCACTTTCTCGATATCGTTGTTCGTCGCCTTT